>NZ_JFHO01000131.1:0-7243 GCF_000724705.2 Acidiphilium sp. JA12-A1 | reverse complement strand
CAGCGTTCAGGCGCATGAATTTCTGTGCGATGCCGTTATTCTGAGCGACGACGCCGGACAATTCAATATACGGCCGGCACGCGTTGTGCTGGGTCCACGCGGAACGGCTGGTGCATAAACTGGACACGTTCAACGACCAGCATCGCGCCGCTCAAACGCGGGTTCGTGGCCTGATCTGGGATTTTTACGCGGACCTCAAAGCGTACCAGCAAAAACCGGGCAAGCGGCAGGCTCGGGCGTTACGGACCCGCTTCGACCGTATCTTCCTCTGCCGCACCGGCTTCGTGACGCTGGACCGTCTGCTGGCGCGGCTGCACGCCAACAAGGCCGAACTACTGATGGTGCTGGAACGGCCGGAAATCCCGCTCCACACCAATGGTTCGGAAAACGACATCCGCGGTCACGTCACGCGGCGGAAGATCAGCGCCGGAACCCGGAGTGAGACCGGCCGGGATTGCCGCGACGCGTTCCTGAGCCTCGCCAAGACCTGTGACAAACTTGGCATCGCGATCTGGGATTATCTGGGTAGCAGGTTCAAGGTGGTGGGGGCCGCGATCATCGCGCCGCTCGACTTCTACGTCAGAGCCCGCCTCCGCCCCACCTAACCAGTATCCGCGACAATTTCTTCGTTCCCGCCACCTGCTCGATCGTTGGCCTGCTGACCAAGTCGAACTCGGGTTACCCACCCTTTTGCCCCTCTTACTGGGATCCTCCCGAACCCATTGAATTGACAATCTAATCATGCGCTCTGATGGGGTCCCGATTGGACGCTGATCGGCGCCGACCGGGACCCTAGGGCGAACGAAATTCCTACCGATATATCAAACGGTTGGTGCGGTTCTGCGGTGGGGTCCCACTTCGGCGCCGATTCACATCCGCTACCGGATGAACGACGACTCGGTGCCGGCGAGCTATGCCTTCCGGGACGTATTGGTCAAAGGTGTCGTCGATCGGGTGCTGGTCGTGGCCGGGGCTGAGGTCATCGCTCGCCACGAGCGGGTGTATGGCCGCGGCGAGTTCATCTTCGATCCGCTGCATTATCTGGCGCTGATCGAGCAGAAGCCTGGGGCGCTGGATCAGGCGGCACCCTTGCAGAACTGGGCTCTGCCGGAAGGGTTCCAGAGGATCCTGCGACTCCTGGAGGCGCGGATGGGGAACCGCAGGAAGCGGGAGTTCATCCAGATCCTGCGGCTGATGGAGGTGTTTCCGGAGACGGTGGTCTCGGCCGCGGTGAATGATGCGATGCGGCTTGGCGCGATCGGTTTTGACGCGGTCAAGCAGCTGGTTCTGGCACGGGTCGAGCAACGGCCGGGACAGCTGGACCTGACGCGCTATCCCTATCTGCCGGCGGCGCATGTGCGGATGACCTCTGCCGCGGATTATGGCGTCCTGCTGAGCCGAGACGCGGCATGAGCGGCGCGATCGAGACGCCGCAGGTGCTGCTGGCGCATCATCTGAAGGCGTTGAAGCTGCCGACCTTCCTGCGCGAATATGCCAAGGTCGGCGCCGAGTGCGCGAAGGATCGCGCGGATCATCCGAAATTCCTGCTGCGGCTGGCGGAGCTGGAACTGCTCGATCGCGAACGCCGGCTGGTGGAGCGGCGGATCCGTGCGGCGCACTTCCCGGCGGTCAAAAGCCTCGATACCTTCGACTTCACCGCGATCCCGTCGCTGAACAAGATGCTGGTGCTCGATCTGGCGCGCTGCGACAACATCAATGCCCACGACAACATCATCGCTCTCGGGAATTCCGGCACCGGCAAGACGCATGTCGCTCTGGCTCTTGGTCTGGCGGCCTGCCAGCGCGGACTGTCCGTGGGGTTCATGACGGCGGCCGGCCTGGTGCACCAGCTGATGGAGGCACGGGACGAGCGCCGTTTGCTGAGACTACAGGCGCAGCTTGCCAGTCTCAAACTCCTGATCATCGATGAACTGGGTTACGTGCCGTTGTCGCAGACCGGTGCAGAATTGCTGTTCGAGGTATTCAGCCAGCGGCACGAGCGCGGCTCGACCATCGTCACCTCGAACCTGCCCTTCGAGGATTGGACGAGCGTCTTTGGCGCCGAACGGCTGACCGGCGCGCTACTCGACCGTCTCACGCACCACGTCCAGATCCTGGAGATGAACGGCGAAAGCTACCGCCTGAAGCAATCCCGCGCCCGGCGCCGGAAGGGTATCGAAAAGGCCGGGGACGACCTGCCTCATGATCCAGAGACCGGCGAAATCAACGACAGCTGATACCCACCGCCAAGCAGGCTGCGGATATGAGAACGGCCCCTGCAGTGGCCGTTCTCATATCCGTCACGTCACAATCCAGTGGCCGGTTTTTACGCCGCCACGCCGGCCTGGTTTTGATCCGCCGTTGACACTACAAGTGGCCGGCTTTTGCCCCGCCACGCAGCAGCATTATGCCGCCGCTACATGGCCTACTTTTCCACCGCCGCGTACAGTGATTGCAATTTCTCTCTCGACCGCGGCGCAGTGAAATCGATAAAGACGCGGACCTTCGCAAGCGCCAAGCGACTTTCGGAACCAAGAAGATGCACCGGGAGCGGAGGCGTTTCTGCGTCCTCGAGGATGATTTGAAGCCTGCCGTCATGCATCTCCTCGTCGATCTGGCAGGAGCAGTTCCGCCTCGGTCGGCGACGTCTTCGGGGTCGACCTGCGCCTGCCGTCTGGGCGGCCGTCCTCGCCGCCCGATAAGGCGACAACATCGCAGCCTCGCGCCACAACCTTTGGCTCGTCAGGCTCTTCGCACCAGAGCCGTTCTAACGACCGGGGTGGGCTCGCGCCTCAGTTTCGACTCGGCGCGGAGCTTGGGGAGATCCCGGAGTCGAGCAACCCGGTCGGTGTGCCGCGTTTCAGATCCTCGCAGAAATCCGCGAGCGCGATCGGGTCGCGCCCCCCGGGCGTGGCATCGAACCCGGCGGTTCGAGTCCAGTAGAGCCGGGAATAATGATTCGTGGACCGGAAGACGCCGAGGATAAAAGCCAGCAGGCCGCTTGCTCTGGAAGACACGGACATAGGTTTTCCTTTCATTCCATTCCGTTCGCCGCGTGATCGGCGGCGATGCCGGAGACATGGCGTGATTCCGGAAATCAGAAAAACGAATTTTATCTATTCTTAAAATCACCTATTCTGATGCCATGCGCACACCTCCCGCCGTCGACCCCGATTTGCTCAGAGCTTTCGTTACTGTGGCCGAGGAACTCAACTTCACCCGGGCAGCGGAGAGGATCGGGCGCACGCAGTCGGCGGTTTCGATGCAGATTCGCAAGTTGGAGGACATGCTTGGCCAGCGACTGCTGGATCGCGGCCGGGGCGAAGGAGTGCGATTGACGGCGCGTGGGGAGTATTTGCTCTCACGCTCCTACGACCTGCTCTCGATCAACAACGAGATCTGGTTACGCTTCCAGGAACCCGAGATCGCCGGAGAAATCCGCCTGGGCACGCCAGATGACCACGCACTCGAGGTCTTGCCCGAAATTCTCAGACGGTTTTCCGAAGCCCATCCGGCGGTGCAGATTTCGGTGACGTGTGCATCTTCACGCAATCTGGTGCCGATGGTGCTGTCCGGCGAACTGGATCTGGCGCTGCTGTCCGAGGGGGCGGAACCCGAGAACGCGGCGGTCACTCTGGTCTGGCGCGGCCGGCTGGTTTGGGCAACGTCGATACAGCACGAGCCGCATCTGCGGGATCCACTGCCGATCGCGGTGTCGAATGGTAAATGTGTTTGGCGCGAAATGGCCGTGCGGTCTCTCGAGTCCGTGGGCCGACGCTATCGGATCGCCTACAGTTCGGAATCGCATGTCGGCAATCTCGTGCCGGTGATTGCCGGGCTGGCGGTGACGTTGACCGTACCCGGGTTCCTGCCCGGAGGGGTAAGGTTACTGGCGCCAGGAGAATTCGGCCTGCCGGAATTGCCGGAATACGGCATCGTGCTGTTCAAGGGCGAAGGTGGCAAGCGACGCGCGGTCGAGGCGCTGGAAGGCGCGATCATCGAAGCGTTCCAGGAGAGGGCGAAGATCCGGGGCGTGATGACGGGTTCAAACCAGGGCATCTGGATGGCGACCTAATCTCGACGAAGGACACAGGCAGATTTCTTTCGGTCACTGTTGTGAATCGGCGTCGAAGTGGGACCCCACCCTGGGATCCTCCCGAACCCATTGAATTGACAATCTAATCATGCGCTCTGATGGGGTCCCGATTGGACGCTGATCGGCGCCGACCGGGACCTTAGGGCGAACGAAATTCCTACCGATATATCAAACGGTTGGTGCGGTTCTGCGGTGGGGTCCCACTTCGGCGCCGATTCACAGATAGGCCCGCAGCGTCGCAAACCAGCACAGTCAGGGGGCGATTTGCGGGACGGATTGCAAAGCGAATCCCCAGATTATGCCTGCGTTTTCTTGTAAAAATGCAGATTTCTCGCTATGTTGTGAGACGTTGGAAAGGAGCGAGGCGCTGATGGATCAGGTTGTTGCAAAGCCTTTGATCTCCGATGCTGAGGTTGAGCGGCGCCGCAGGGCGGTTGAGCGGGCACGGGCGGCGAACATTCGGCAGGGGTATGTTCATGACCCCGTGCTGGAAGCGATCAATGACCGCTTTGTTCGCGGGGAACTTGACCTCTCTGGTTTTCGCCAGGCGATCGGGGAGATCGTCGGCACCGGGCGCTAAGGCGTCCGGTGTGAGGCGTCAGGATGGCGGATGATACGCCCCCTCACGGATATACCTACCCGAACACGTCTGACGACCCTGACCAACAAGATGTTCTCCGCAATCGGTTCGGCTATCGAACACACTCACAGCTTCGCATTGATGAATACCGCATCACCAGCGAGCGTCTGGTTGAAATCGAACTTGGGCATGGCCCAGCGGGCCGCTTTGACGCTGACCACCTGAAAGACATCCATCGCTTTCTATTTTCGGCGGTTTACGAGTGGGCCGGGCATACGCGCGATGAACGGCCAATCGTGGATGGTCAGCCAGTGGAGCCAGTCGGCGGGCTGCATAAGGGCGGCACGAGCTTCCTGCACGGTTCACGGATCGGCATGGGGCTTGAGGAAGCGTTGCGGCCTATCCGTGAGCCTGAGAGCCTAAAAAACACAACATACGCGGAATTTGCTGGGGTGGGCGGCCGGGTTCTATCGGAACTCAACTATGTTCATCCCTTCCGCGAGGGGAACGGCCGAACCCAGGAAGCCGTTATCGCCGAACTCGGCCGGCATGTGGGGCATGACGTGGATTTTTCCGTCATCTCCAAACCACGCATGATCGCTGCCTCGATTGCAGCTGTGAATGACCCAGACCACCCGGCGATGCGCGAGCTTGTCGAGGATGCCGTTGATCCTGCCCGTGCCCGCGCACTCAGGGAGGCGTTTTCGAGCCTGCGCCAGCATGGCGAAAATCCATACGAGCATGATGTGAGGACAGCGCGGCCGGGTGAGATGGTTTCCGGCACTGTGTTGGGCAAAGGTGACGATACGGCAAGTCTGGTCACGCAGCACGGCATTGTCGCGGTGCCGATCGCGGAGCTCTCCCCGGCGCAGCTTGCTCGTGAGGACGACGTCACCGTCACTGTCCGCTCCGGGTTTGCCGCGCGCGCTGATGCGCGGCGCACTAGCCGGGCGGCCGAGACCGACCCGAGCGACCAGGCACGGGCTTATTGGCAGCGCGCGGCCGAGAGCGGTGCCGCGATCCGGCAAGCCGAGCGCCAGGCGCGCGCCGGGGAAGGGCAGGGGGCCGGCGAAGAGGTGGCCTCTCGCCCAGGACGATACAGAGCACGTTGAGAAGGAGGAGAGCGATGGAGCCGAAGAAACCAATCATCTCGCGCGATCTGGCCGATCTGATGCGGCCAGGCGTCATGGTGGAGATCGACCCGGCTGAGGTCGAACAGCTGGGACTGGTTGAGGAAACCGCACTTGATGAGGCGGATGCCTGGGACTCCAATGCGGACGTAGAGAACACCAACGAGGCCACCAATGGCCGGTGATTATGCCCAGACGGTTGCCGCCTCGATCGTCAAGCAGTTGGAGGATGGCACCGCGCCCTGGGTGAAACCGTGGGAGCCCAGCGGTCTCCGGTTCATTCCCTATAACGCGACCACCGGCAAGGATTACCAGGGCGGCAACGCAATCTGGTTGATGACGGTGGCTGAGGCGAAGGGCTATAGCGATCCGCGTTGGACTACCTACAAGCAGGCCCAGAGCCTCGATGCCCAGGTGATGAAGGGCGAAAAGGGCACCCTGATCCAATATTTCAAGAAGTTTGACCGGGTGCCGGTGAAGGACGAGCAGGGCCGGCCGGTGAAGGATGCCGAAGGCAATCAGCTTTACCGCAGCGTCGAGCTGGAACGGCCACGGGTGTTTTCGGCGGTGGTGTTCAATGCCGAGCAGATCGCCGGCATGCCGAAGATCGAGGCCCGGCCCGCCCTGGCGGAATGGGAACGGCACGCGGCGGCCGAGCAGATCATGACCAATTCCGGGGTGCCGATCATCTACCGGCCCGGCGACCGGGCCTTTTACACCCTGGCGCAAGACCGGGTCACGATGCCCGAGCGCGAGCAATTCAAGACGGCGGATCGGTTTTACAGCACGGCGCTGCATGAACTGGGGCATAATGCCGCGATCCGGATTATGCCGCATGGCCTCCGCTGGAGGCCGGATAGCCCGGCATTGGCCATGCGGCTGTTCGGCATAATCAGAGCCCTTCCAGGAACGCGAGGAGTTGATCGTCGGGCCGGAACCGGCCCGACGGCGTGGCTGGAGCGGCGACGCGAGCGAGCGCCTTTTCCTTCATCCGCATGTCGGCATGGATGTAGATTTGGGTGGTCTCGACGTTCTCGTGACCAAGCCAGAGCGCGATCACCGCAGGATCAACGCCGTGGTGGAGCAGGTCCATCGCCGTGCTGTGGCGCAGCGTATGTGGCGTGACCTGTTTCGTGCCGATGCTCGGGCACGCGCGCGACGCCGTGAGGCAGTGCTTGCGGACCAGATGCTCAAGAGCGTCACGGCTCAGCCGTTCGCCCCGGATCGACGGGAACAGCGGCTTGCCCTCATCTTTGTCGTTGCCGATCCACGTCGCCAGCAGCTTGGCTGTCTCGCGGCGAAGCGGGGTGGCGCGCTCCTTCCGGCCCTTGCCCATGCAACGGATGTGCGCGCCGGTCCCCAGCACGACATCGCCCCGCGTGAGGCCGACCAGTTCGGAAGCCCGCAGGCCTGTCTGGACCGCAAGCAGGAGCAGAG
>NZ_JFHO01000132.1:0-4000 GCF_000724705.2 Acidiphilium sp. JA12-A1 | reverse complement strand
CGCTGATTGCAGCCCTGCGGAATGGTCATCGGAGATCGTGTGCCCAAGGCCCGCTTTCGCCCGCCGCGACGGCGAACCTGAAGGCGTTCTTCGCGGTAAAGGCGCCGAAACTTCTTGTGGTTCATGGAAATTCCTTCGCGGCTGAGCAGCCAGTGCAGGCGCCGATAGCCAAATCGACGGCGCTCGCCCGCAAGCACGCGCATGCGTTCGCGAGCCTCCGCATCATCCGGGCGGCGGCTTTGATACCGCACCGTGGTCCGATCCACGCCCAGCGCATCGCAGGCCCGGCGTTGGCTCACCTCGAACAGGCTCTGAAGATGAGCTACCGCCTCCCGCTTATGGCTGGGCGCTAGAATTTTTTTGACGCAATTTCCTTGAGCATGGCGTTGTCCAGCACGGCGTCCGCCAACAGCCGCTTGAGCCGAGCGTTCTCGTCTTCCAGCTGTTTGAGCCGCCTGGCGTCCGAGACTTCCAACCCGCCGAATTTGGCCTTCCACTTGTAAAACGTCGCCGAACTGATCCCGTGTCGACGGCAGACCTCCGCCGTCGACATCCCCGACTCCTGCTCTTTGAGGATGCCGATGATCTGTTCCTCGCTAAACCGACTGCTCTTCATCTCGTCCGTCTCCCTGATGGGGCGGACTCTACTCATTCCTGGAGGAAATCCACGGGCTCAGACCAGAGGTGACCTCCGAATTGCGCGGCAAAGCCACTGACGTTTTCATGGTCATATTATTTAAAATGCGGCCCGAGGGCCTGCTCCATCTGTCGAAGGCCATCGTCGGGCGATCGAAGACCGCCTGGAGACCACGAAGAACGAATTCGCCTTGACCACAGCGAGACCCGGTCCTGGCACGGGTGGCATCGTCACGTCTCGTTCGTGATGCTCGCCCCCGTCGCGATGGCGGTGGTCCGATATCGAGCCAACGATACGACGTCCCCAAAAAAGAAGGCCGAGCATGCCGACCCTCAGGAACGGATACTCTGGCCTGTTCAGGAAGTCAGCTGTATCGCGCAACAAGCGCGCTCAGCGCCGGATCGAACCCGCCGACATCATCGCGTGGCTATGCTGGCGATGCACTCACCATGCCGCACCCAGACGGGCTCATCAAAATCTGAAATGCGACCGCAATGCCAGCTTCAACTCGGACCACTCACCGGGGGCCGGCCACTTCATCCCGTCGGCATCGGGGCACTCCTCGTGCTTCACCAACTTGCTTTGTCGCATTAGAACTTTCGCCGATTCAGGGCCCTGATGCGGCTGCCCCATGAGAAATGCGGGTTAACCCCTCAAGCCCTCTTGAAGCGCTGTGCTCCATGGCGCAGAACGATTCGACACTGACATTGGGGGTACCCGTGAGTCTCAGGGGCAAGGTTGCGCTGGTAACCGGTTCGACCAGCGGTATCGGTCTTGGCATTGCGCGTGCGCTGGCTGCACAGGGTGCGGACATCATGCTGAACGGGTTCGGCGACACAGCGAAAATCGAGGATTTGCGGGCCTCTCTTGGCGGGGAGTTTGGTGTACGCGTCGCATTCGACGGGGCGGATCTGACCCGCCCGGCGGAGATCAGGCGACTGGTGACGCGGGCCGAAGCTGACCTCGGCTCGATCGATATTCTGGTGAACAATGCCGGGATCCAGCATGTGGCACCGGTCGAGGATTTTCCCGACGAGAAGTGGGATGCAATCATCGCGCTCAACCTTTCCGCCGTATTTCACGCAATGAAGTCCGCGGTGCCGCTGATGCGCCGGCGCGGTTGGGGGCGGATCGTCAATATTGCCTCCGCTCATGGACTGGTCGCGAGCGGGCAGAAGATCGCCTATGTCGCGGCGAAGCACGGCGTGGTCGGGGCGACCAAGACGGTTGCGATCGAGTGCGCGAACGACGGCATCACGGTAAATGCGATCTGTCCCGGCTGGGTCCTGACGCCGCTCGTCGAGGCGCAGATCGAGGCACGGGCGGCATCGAACCGCACCACGGTGCAGGACGAGGCCAAGGCGTTGCTCGCAGAGAAGCAGCCGATGCTCGAATTCACCACGCCAGGCAAGATCGGCGCCTTTGTCGCTTTTCTCTGCTCCGAAGCGGCTTCGACCGTCACAGGCGCGGCCCTTTCCATCGACGGTGGCTGGGTTGCCCACTGAGCGGGGTGAAGCGGCGCATATCGCCGCGCTGCTCCGGCGCGGCGCCGCGCTGAAGCAGGCTCTCGCCGAGGCGCCCGAACCGGTGATAGCCATCGTTGACGCCTGTGAGGCGGCGATTCGCGCCGGGAACAAACTGATGTTCTGCGGCAATGGGGGATCGGCGGCCGATTCCCAGCATCTGGCGACGGAATTGCTGATCCGCCTGCGCGGCAGCGTGGCGCGCGACTCCTGGCCTGCGTTGGCGCTGACGCTCGATCCCGCCGCCTTGACCGCCGCGGGGAACGATTTTGGCTTCGACGAGGTTTTCGCCCGACCGCTTGCCGGCCTCGGCCGCAGCGGCGATGTGCTGTTTGGAATTACCACGTCCGGCCGTTCGCCCTCAGTCCTGCGGGCGCTGGAGGTGGCGCGGGACAAGGGGATCGTCACGGTGGGCATGCTGGGCGGCGATGGCGGGCCGGCACTGGCGTTGTGCGATCATGCCATAATCGTGCCGGACGACACCACGGCGAGAATTCAGGAATGCCATATCACGCTTGGCCATATCATTCTTGAGTTGCTCGAGGATCGACTGACGGATGCACGCAGGTGAAGGTCCTGTTGACCGGTGCGGCTGGGTTTATCGGCTATCACGTCGCCGAGGCTCTTCTCTCGCGTGGTGCGCTTGTCGCCGGGGTGGACGATCTTAATCCGTATTACGATGTCAGGCTGAAGCATGCGCGGCTTGATCGGCTGGCTGCGCATGATGGCTTTCGCTTTCACCGGGTCGATATCGCCGATCATGCGGCGTTGCGCGCGGTCGGCGATGATTGGGATGTCATCGTTCATCTCGCGGCGCAGGCCGGCGTGCGCTATTCGATCGACAACCCATTCGCTTACGCTGCGGCGAACCTGGTGGGGCATCTTTCTGTCCTGGAAGTGGCGCGCCATGTGCCACGGCTAAAGCATCTCGTGTACGCGAGTTCGTCATCCGTATACGGAGCCGGAACACCGTTGCCCTATGCCGAGACGGCGCGAGCAGATCGGCCTCAATCGCTCTATGCGGCGACGAAGCGAGCAGACGAGTTGATGAGCGCAGCATACGCGCATCTCTACGGAATTCGGCAGACCGGATTGCGCTTTTTTACGGTCTACGGGCCGTGGGGGCGACCGGACATGGCCTATTTCGGTTTTGCCGAAGCTATCATGGCCGGGCGCCCCATCACCCTCTACGAGGCCGGGACGCTAAAGCGCGATTTCACCTACATAGACGATATTGTCGAAGGTGTGATGGGTGTGATCGAGCATGCGCCCGCAGAGGTTGGCGCGCATCGGATCTTCAACATCGGGAATCATCGGGCTGAATTCGTTCGTGACCTTGTGCAGCTGCTCGAGGAGGAACTGGGACGAAAAGCTGTGATCGTCGACGCATCGCGCCCGCCGGCTGATCCTGTCGAGACATGCGCCGACCTTTCGGCTCTCGCCGAGTTGACCGGATTTGCGCCGAAAACCAATCTGAATCACGGGATTAAGAAATTTGTTTCCTGGTATCGCATTTGGTGCGCGGAGAGGGGTTGACGGTCCGGTTGGGGTGTAATAGATCAGTCACATCGACGGCGGCGCTGGATGAATGTGCCGACGGGGTGATGTTCGGCGGGACGGAAGTTCCGTCGTTTTGTTCTTTGAGGATTGTGAATAGGCTAGGAAGGGATACGTTGGTGGCGTTTGGCTGCTGGGCTTGAGGGTCTGGTGGTTGGAGCTGAGGCTTAGGCTTAGGTCTGGGTTTTGGTGGTGGTTCTTGAGGGTTGGCTGGTGATCTGGGTTTATGTGATCTGGATGATTATCTGGTCTTTAGGGGCTGATTTGAACGCTGTCTGATGTA
>NZ_JFHO01000133.1:0-5577 GCF_000724705.2 Acidiphilium sp. JA12-A1 | reverse complement strand
CAGATCGATCTTGGCGTAGCGCTGCGCGAGGCGCTGATCCGCGTCAGTCAGCCCGGCACGGCAGTGCTGGCAATGCGCCGCCTTCGCGATCACCGTCTGATCGGGGTTCTCGGCAAGCAAGCGACCGCCACCCTCACGGCCGAGACTGCCTTTGCGGGGCCCCTTGCGCGGACTTTTCTCGGGCCGGTTTGGCTTCTGCCCGCGCGATGGCGGCAGGCTCGAATTGTCCGGCCGCTTCGGCGGTTCGTTTAGCCGCGCCTCCAACTCCGCAATCCGGCGTTCCGCATCCGAAAGCCGGATTGCCAGTTCCGCGTTCCTGCGCTCGGATGATTGCAACGCGTCCCATAGCGCGCGGATCAGCGCGTCTTTCTCAGCGTGCGATAGGAGAGACAGGTCAGGAAGCTCGTTCACGCCTCCCGTCGAATCGTATCCGCCGTGGTCACGTCAATTCACAATCGATTCAACTTATCGACGGACCAGGATGAGCAGATACCCGCATCTTGCCCGTTATTCGGCATCGTAGGTGCAATCTCCATCTGAGCCACATCGGCTGTCGGCACAGCCTCTGTGCCCATCATCATGTGGTAGTGCTGGGTGTGCCCGGTTTCCTCGAAAATGCGCCTAAAGACCCCAAGATAGGATTCCACCGTGGCGGCATCGCTGGAGACATAGAGATCGTCATGCGCGCTGTGCGAGCCGTCGTTCACCCATGAAAAGAGCGAGGCACAGATTACCTTAGCGCGGCCCTCAAATTTTTCGATAATCTTGTCCTTGTCCATGTTGCCAAGGATTTTGAAATAGTTCTCCAGAATGCGGCGCAGCGTGTTCTGAATGGTAAGGTTGGATCGGTTCTCGTTACGCACCTCTGACCAGAGCAGTTCGTAGGATGTCCTGATCGGATTGTGTTCGAAGGATTCCAGTATCGAGACATCGTCGATCTTCTTCACGATCCAGAACGTCTCGTGCGCGCGACGTTCCCTTTTTCGGTCCGGGTCGAATGACACCTCCTTGTGGAAATAGATGTTGTGGGTGAGCACGAACACCTGGCGGATCAGGCTGTTCCGCGCGTGACACAGCTCGAACACGCGTTTGATCAGGCTGGAAACTATGAACAGGATATCGCTGTCGAGGCTCGAAACCGGATCGTCGAAAACGATGACCCGGTTGCTCGTCATACCAAACTCAGTAACGCTGCCACGGATGAGGTGATAGAAATACAGGAAGGTCACGAACGTCTTCTCGCCTTCGCTCAAGCTCCTGACGGCGTTGCTCCCATCGAGGCGCACGATCTCATACAAATTACCCTGATCGCCCGCCGTCGCTAGCTTGAAGCCGCGAAAGCCAAATGAGGTGAGCAGCGCATTGATCTCGGTCACGGTGGGCTGAACGCTCGTGATGCGCTTCTCAAGATCGCGTAGCGTCTTCTGCGCTTTGGCGAGGTCGCCCTGCTTTGTCTTCAAACTTGCCTCAACGCCGCTGATGGCGGCGTCCACACTCGTCTTGCTGGCATTGTAGGCATCGAGGACGCCCATGGCCTCTTCCAGAAGGCACTTCCAGATTTCGGCCGTAAGGATCGCCCGCTGATTACCTATATCGTCAACGGTCCGGTTGTGTACGGCCACGGCCACGTTCGCAGCCGTGACTAACTCCCGCACCTCCGCGAACAGCTCGGTGTTGTTCTCTAGCGTGACGACGGCACTCGGCTCCTTCTGCTTCCGCGCGATGTGCTGTCCGTTGAGCGCCAGTCGTGCGGTCACACGCTCGACCAATCCGGTCAACTCATCCGAGTTGATATACCGTGAACCGGCTTGCGAGATGCTGGCGAGGGACTGGAGGTAAGCTGCGCCCGCCGCTTCGTATCCGGCAACAAGGCGTGCGATATCCGCGATGTCACGATTATAGGCTTCATCGAAATAATTGCCGATGCGCTCCGCGAGATGAGCCTCGACATCCTGCTGGCAGAACGGGCATTGCGGCGCGCTCTGCGCGAAGTAGCCAATGCCCTGCTTAACCCAGTCACTGTTGCCGAGCCGATCGATCAGACCGGCGATATCGACATCGCCTTGGCCGACGACCTTTTTTGCGAGGATTGGCAATACTTCCAGCCGCGTCAGCTCGGCACTATCGGGCACGCGGAATGCGCTCTCCCGCGTGAGGCCCTTTTCGAAAATGACGGCCGCACGCTTTTTCAGATCATCGAGCGGGTGAATAGCAGCCTTGTTGGAAGACCATTCGCTGAGGATTTTATCGCAGAAGCTCGCCTTCGAGCCGCGCACGCCCGTGAACGCTGCCTGGAAATCAGCATCGTGGCGATTCTTGAGTTTCCAACATTCGTTCTCGATATTCTCGCGCAGGGCGGCACGCTCACCCAGCTTGCCGGGGGCACCATCCTTCCCGTTCAACACGATATTGCGCGCGCTGATTTCACGCTCGATGTCCGCAACGACCTTCCGAGCCTGCTCTATCTGGTCCAGCACCGAAGCCTCGTGCTCACCCAGCGTGAAGATGCCGGGGAGGCTGGATCGGAAATTCCGCTCCACGAAATCGGCGTTGTAAACGAGGCACTCAAGAGGCCGCTGGTTGGCCCAGCGGACCGCGCAGGCCGGGTGATCGGCCGGGGCGGCGATCGCGCGAGAGATGCTGGTTTTGCCCGAACCGTTCGCGCCGTAGATGAAGTTTATCTTTCGGAGATCGGTAAGATTCTGGCCTTCCGCGCTGTAGCTAGCGCATCCCGCGATTTTTAGCTCTTCAATCAACGGTGCCCCCTATATGCCGCCCAAAATTTGGTTTGGTGGCAATAGTAGGAATACCGCCAGCGTGTGTTGGTCAGCAAGGCTAAGTAAGAGTGTGTGAACAGTGACCGTGTTGCCAGTCTTCGGGTTCGAAACCTGCCGGCCCGCTCCCGGCCCGACCAGGTCATCGGCCGCACAGTAGGCTCGTGCAATCGGCGGTGAGGCACCGCCGTGGCGCTATTTTGAGCCACTCGTCGGCCGGTTTCCGCTCGACCGGATTCTTGCTCTTAATGAACGAGGTCATGACCGATGCAGTTCGACATGACCATGATTCCCACGAGGCGCTGAGTCGCGCATGCGATCCGGCCCCGCAGCTGGCTGAGACCGCGGCCCCACACGACGACGCGGTGATCGAGGCCGCGTTGGTCGCGCTGGCCCGCCTTCTGGGTCGCCGCACCGCCCGGTCATGTAGTTGTGACGAGCGTCTTTCAGCATCGGGACCTTCAATCCCCTCTTCCCTCAATGCACCGGCAGGTTAGACTCCGGACGGAAGACGCAAGGAGTCCCGGCATGACCGTGCGAGTTGCATTGTACGCCCGCTTTTCCAGTGACCTGCAGAGTGCGGCCTCGATCGAGGACCAGCTGCGGCTGTGCCGTGAACATGCGGATCGGCAGGGCTGGCGGGTGGTGGACAGCTACGCCGACCGGGCGATTTCCGGGGCGTCCCTGCTCCGGCCTGGCATCCAGGAGCTGATGGCCGACGCGGGCCGCGGCCGGTTCGATATCGTGCTGGCCGAGGCAATGGACCGCCTGTCGCGCGACCAGGAGGACATTGCCGCGCTGTTCAAGCGCCTGCGCTTTGCCAATGTCTCGATCGTGACGCTGGCCGAAGGCGAGATCGGCGAGATGCATATCGGTCTCAAGGGCACGATGAACGCGCTGTTCCTGAAGGACCTCGCCGACAAGACGCGCCGGGGCCTGAGAGGCAGGGTCGAAGCAGGACGCTCCGGTGGTGGCAACTCATATGGATATGACGTGGTCCGCCAGTTCGGCGCCGATGGCGCGGCGAAGACCGGCGAGCGGACGATCAACGGAGCACAAGCCGAGGTCGTGCGCCGGATTTTCAGGGAATTTGCTCATGGCAAATCACCGCGCGCGATCGCCGTCCAGCTGAACAAGGAGAAGATTCCGGGGCCGCGCGGTGAAGGCTGGAGCCAGAGCACGATCAACGGCAACGCCGAACGCGGCACCGGTATCTTGAACAACGAACTCTATATCGGCCGGATGGTGTGGAACCGGCTGCATTACATAAAGGATCCGGCCACCGGGAAGCGGGTTTCACGGCTGAACGATCCCGGCAAATGGGTGATCACCGAGATCCCAGCGCTGAGGATCATCGACGACGAGCTTTGGGCCGCGGTCAAGGAGCGACAGGGCAACATGCGCAAGGCGACCCGCCCGGACATGGCCACGGAACCAAGTGCCCGCAGCAACTCGTCGGGGACAGAATTCTGGCGCCACCAGCGGCCCAAACACCTTCTCACCGGCCTGATGCGGTGCGGTGTGTGCGGTGGCGCCTACAGCAAGATCAGCGCGACATTGTTCGGTTGCGCGGCGGCGCGGAACAAGGGCACCTGCGACAACCGGCTGAACATCCGCGGCGACCGGCTCGAAGCCATCGTGCTGGACGGGCTGCGCCACCGGCTGATGGACCCGGCGCTGTTCAGGGAATTCACCGCGGCGTTCGTCGCCGAGCAGAATGCCGCCAGCGCGCAGAGGCGGGCGCATTTTTCAGGGATGCGGGAGGAACTCAAACGCATCGAACACCGCAAGGCCCGGATCATCGATGCGATCGCCGAGGGCATGCCGGCGTCCAGCCTGCGCGACGAGATGATCCGGATCGAGGCCCGCAAGGCCGAACTGACCGAACTCCTCGCCCGCGAGACCGTGCCCGAACCTTCGCTTCATCCCGCGATGGCCGAACTCTACCGCGAGGCGGTCGCCAACCTGCACGAGGCGCTGCAGGATCCGACCACGAAGGACGAGGCATTCAGTATCATCCGCACGCTGATCGAGGCGGTGATCCTGGTGCCGGAGGGCGCGGAACTGAAGGTTGAACTCCGGGGCGCGCTGGCGGGGATACTGCGTCTTGCGTCAGGGGGCGGGAACGACAAAAGCCCCGGCGCTGCTGCATCGGGGCTTGGTTCTGTTTCTGTTCTTGAGGCGCAAATCAAGATGGTTGCGGGGACAGGATTTGAACCTGTGACCTTCAGGTTATGAGCCTGACGAGCTACCGGGCTGCTCCACCCCGCGGTGGATGAGGTTACGATAGGCTGGAGGACCTGGCGGCGACCTACTCTCCCGTGCCTTGAGGCACAGTACCATGGGCGCTGGGGATTTTCACGGCCGAGTTCGGGATGGGATCGGGTGCAGGCTCCCCGCAATGGCCACCAGGTCGTCCAGCCTATCGTTGTTTCTGGGCTGGTGTGGATTTGGCGTGTTGTGTGAGTTGTGTTGGTGTTTGTGCATGGTGGGGGTGGTTGAGATATTCAAGTTCTATCGGGTGATTAGTACCGGTTAGCTGAGCGCGTTACCGCGCTTATACACCCGGCCTATCAACGTGATGGTCTGTCACGACCCTCGGGGAGACCTAGTTTTGAGGTGGGTTTCCCGCTTAGATGCTTTCAGCGGTTATCCCGTCCATACTTAGCTACTCGGCTGTGCCACTGGCGTGACAACCGATGCACCAGAGGTATGTTCATCCCGGTCCTCTCGTACTAGGGACAAATCCTCTCAAGTCTCCAACACCCRMGGCAGATACGGGACCGAACTGTCTCACGACGTT
>NZ_JFHO01000134.1:0-10493 GCF_000724705.2 Acidiphilium sp. JA12-A1 | reverse complement strand
TGCCCGCGCCGCACCCGCGCACCCGGCACCCCGGCCGCCGCCGACCCGCCGACCCGGCCGCACCGCCCGGCCCGGACCGGCCCGCATCCGCGCCCGCCGCGCCGCCCGCGCGCGCCGCCCGCTCCCGCCTGACCCGACAACCGGACGCCTTTCACCCCCCGACGGCGAACGCCGCCGGATGCGCCCGCGCGCGCCCATCCCGCGGCTTCGCCGTCATCCTCGCGTTCAGGGATGACGCGGCGCGCGGTTTCCGTCAGGATGCCCGCCATGCCGCCGCCCGACCTGTTCCTCGGCTTCATCGCCGCCGTGACGCTGCTGATGCTCCTGCCGGGGCCGAACGTGATGCTGCTCGTCGGCAACAGCATCTCGCACGGGCGGTCCGCCGGCTTCACCACGCTGGCCGGCACGGCGTCCGCCATGGCGGTGCAGCTCGCGGTCACGGCCTTCGGGCTGACCGCCCTGCTCGCCCATCTGGGCGCCTGGTTCGGCGTCCTGCGCTGGTCCGGGGTCGCGTACCTGCTCTGGATCGGCATCGCCACCTGGCGGCGCCCGCCGGTGGATGCGGCGGCGCCGCCGGCCAGCCCGCCCGGGCGGCGCGCCATCTGGGTGCGCGGCTTCGTCGTCTCGCTCACCAACCCGAAGACGCTGTTCTTCTACGGCGCGCTGTTTCCCCAGTTCATCGACCCGGCGCGCCCCGCCTCGTCCCAGGTCGCCGTGCTCGCCGGCAGTTTTCTCGGCCTCGCCCTCGCGATCGACAGTCTCTGGGTGCTGCTCGGCGGCGCGCTGGGCCGGCGCCTCGCCGGCGTCGGGCGGCTGCCGAACCGGATCGGCGGCGGCCTGCTCTGCGGCGCCGCCCTCGGCCTCGCGATCGCCCGCCGCCCCTGAGTCCGCCGATCACTGTCGCGTGAGATCGGCCGATTCGCGGCCGTTCCGGCTGCGCCGCCGCCGCCGCCTTCTTATGTCACGCCAGATGAATGCCCGCCGCCTCCACCATCGGTGGCGCGCATGAGCCTGGCGTCCTTCCTGTTCGGCACGCCGGATGCCGTGCGCGACCCGCCCCATGGGGTCATCGGTTGCGCCTGGTGCGGTCTCGTGCAGCGCCTGCCGGCGCGTTCAGGGCCCGGCGTCATCCATTGCCGCCGGTGCGATGCGCCGCTCGAACGCATGTCGGGCCGCGGGCTCGATGCCGCCCTCGCCTGCGCCGTGGCCACGCTGGTCCTGCTGCCGCCGGCCATTCTGCTGCCGCTGATGCGCGTCTCGCTGCTCGGGACCGCCAACCGCAGCACGATCACCGCCGGCATCGCCGGGCTCTGGCATCAGGGCTGGCCGCTGGCCGGCATCGTCCTGGCCGCCGAACTGATCGCGCTGCCGCTGGCGCGCTTCGGCCTGCTCGCGGCGGTCCTGGCGATGCTGCGCGCCGGACGCCGGGCGGCATGGCTCGGCCCCGCCTTCCGCATCGCCGAGCGGCTCGACGAGTGGGCGACCATCGACGTCTTCCTGATCGGCTGCATCATCGGCTATTCGCGCGTGGCACCGTTCCTGCCGGTGCGGATCGGCGCCGGCGGCGCCTGCGTGATCGCCGCCGCCTTCATGACGATGATCACCCGGGCAACGCTCGAGCGCCGGGCGATCTGGCGGTCCATCGGGCCGGAATCCAGCCATGCCGGGCACGACGCCATCGCCTGCGCGGCCTGCGGCCACGTCGCCGCCGCCGCCGATGCGGGCACGCGCTGCCCGCGCTGCCGCGCGACGCTCTGGCGCCAGCGCCCCCACGCCACGGCGCGGGCCCTCGCCCTCACCCTGGCCGGCTTCATCTTCTACCCGATCGCCTATCTCTACCCGATGGAAATCGACATGCGCGCCGGCACCGCGCATGCGCACTCGATCCTCTCCGGCGTGATGAAGCTGTTCCAGGCCGGGCTGTGGCCGCTCGGCCTCATCATCTTCACCGCCAGCGTCGCAATTCCCCTGATCAAGCTGTTCGGCATCGCCTGGATCATCCTGTCCTCGCACCGCCATTCCACCCGGCGGCTGCGGCTCAAGGGGCATGTCTGCCGCCTCATCGTCGAGATCGGCCGATGGTCGCATATCGATGTCTTCACCGTCGCCGTGTTCCTGCCGCTGCTGCACCTCTCCGGCCTGCTGAGCATCGATGTCGCCGACGGGCTGCCGGCCTTTCTCGCCGTCGTCGTGCTGACCATGCTGGCCGCGCGGGCGCTCGATCCCCGCCGCATCTGGATCGCCGCACGGGAGCCGGCCCATGGCTGATCCGGACGCGCCGGAGGCCCGCTTCCGTGGCACGCGCTGGCCGGGGTTGATCTGGGCGGTTCCGGTGGCCGCGGCGCTCATCGTCGCCTGGCTCGGCGTCGCGGCACTGGCGACGCGCGGCCCGGAAGTCGTCGTCACGTTCCCGATCACCGGCGGCATCAGGCCCGGCGGCACCGACGTGACCTATCGCGGCGCGACGGTGGGCCACGTGGTCAGCGTGCATCTCGATGCCTCGCTCGCCGCCATGAAGGTGCGCCTGCGCTTCGACCCCGACATGGACGGACATCTGGGGCGCGGCACCAGATACTGGATCGCCGGGCGGCACGTCAGTTTCGGCAACCTTGCCTCGCTGAAATCGGTGATCGCGGGTCCGCATATCGCGGTGGCGCCACGGAACGGGCCGATCCGGCATCATGCCGCCGGCCTCGCCCATGCGCCAGCCGTCAACCCCGCGAAGGCCGGACTGACGGTCATGCTGACGGCGGCGAAGAAGGGCAACATCTCGACCGGCGCGGGCATCTTCTACAAGGGGTTCCGGATCGGAACCGTGCGGAAGATCGCGCTCGGTCCGAACGGCGGCGGCTTTGCCATCGGCGCCTTCATCAGCCGGCGCTACCAGCGCCTGATCACCACGCGCAGCCGCTTCTGGAACGCCGGCGGCGTACGGGTGACGGCCTCCGGCGGCGGCCCCCGCCTCGCGATGCAGTCGGTGCCCGCGCTCGTCTCCGGCGCGCTGGGAGTGACGACGCCGCCCGGCGGCCGCCAGGCCATCGACGGCGCCCGTTTCCGCCTCTACCCCAGCGCCGCCGCGGCGCGCGACGCGCCGGGCCCGCATGCCGTCGCCTACAGAACGGTGCTGCCAGGCGGGCCAAACGGCCTCGCGGTCGGCGCGCCGGTAACGCTGGAGGGCGCCACGGTCGGCGCGGTGACCGGCGTGGCCATGGCCTACGCGCCGCGCGCGGGCGCGATACGGAGCACGGTCCGCTTCGCGCTCGATCCGTCGCGGATCGGCCTTGCCGGTGCGACGTGGAACCTGCGGCATCCGCGCCCGCAGATGAACGCGATGCTCGCGCGCCTGATCCACCGGGGGCTGCGCGCCCACCTCGCCCGCGCGACACCGGTGATCGGCCAGCAGGAACTCGCCCTCGCCATCATGCGCGGGGCAGCGCCGGCCACGCTCGGCAAGGGCGCGCCGCCCGCGGTTCCAGCCGTCGCCGGCGGCTCGATCGGCCGGCTCATGGCCGAAGCCGGCGGCATTCTGGCCAACCTCCATGCCGTCAGCGCGCGTCTCGCCGCGCTCAGCCGGGCGCCGCGGACGCGGGCCGCGCTGAAGCGGCTCGCGCAAACCGCCGCGAACGTCGCGGCCATCACCCGCACGACGCGCGGCCAGGCGCCGCACCTTCTCGCCGACCTGCGACGGACAGCGAACGAGGCGGATGAAGCGCTGCGCGATCTGCGCGGCATGATCGGCGCCCAGGGCAGCGCGGCCAACGCCCCGGAGTCGCAGACGATGCCGCATACGCTCTACGAACTCGGCCGGGCCGCGCGGGCGCTGCGCGAACTGGTCGATGAACTGAACGCGCATCCCAATGCGCTGATCCTCGGCAAGGGACGCTGATGACCCGAACGATCGCCACACTCGCGATGGCCCTGACCCTCGGCCTTGCCGGCTGCGCCGGCCAGCGGACCATCTATCTCGCGCTATCGCCGACATCGGGGCCGACATTCCACACCCGTGGAGCGGCGATCGCGGTGGCGCACGTGCTGATGCCGCCGACGATCGACCGAATCTACCTGACCACCGCGACCGGCCCGAACACGCGCGCCGTCTCGCGGCGGGCGCGATGGACCGCCCCGCTGGCGGGACAGGCGCAGGCCATATTGGCACGCGACCTGGCGCGCCGCCTGCCGGAGCGGCGCGTGGCCATGCCCGGCGATCCCGTCCCGCGGGCGGCGCTGCTGGTGCATGTCGAGGTGACGGAGTTCATGCCGCATCCGGGCCATGTCGAGCTCGCCGCGGACTGGCGCGGCGTGCGGGCGGGCAAGGCCGTGGCGGCTGGGCGGGTGCGCATCGCCGAGCGTTGCGGCGGAGGCGCGGCGGCGGAAGCGCACGCCATGAGCGTCGCGCTCGGCCGGCTCGCCGACCGGATCGCGGCGCGGCTTTCACGGTGAGGGGCGGTCAGACCGCGACGACCACGGCCGTCACGTTGTCGTTGCCCTTGCGGGCGAGGGTGGCCGCGATCAGCAGTTCCGGCGGCGGCACGCCGTCCGGCGAACCGAGCAGGGCGGCGATTTCCGCCTCGGGCAATGTCTTGCTCAGCCCGTCCGAGCAGAGCAGGAACCGGTCCCCCGGCTCGATCCGGCCGATCACCTTGTCGAGTTCGAGATCCGCGTCGTCGGCGCCGACGGCGCGGGTAATCACGTTCGCCTGGGGATGGTGCTCGGCGGCCTCGGGCGTGAGCCGGCCCTCGTCCACCAGCGCCTGCACCAGCGAATGGTCGCGGGTCAGCTGGGTCAACTCGCCGCCGCGCAGCAGATAGACGCGCGAATCCCCCGCCCAGAGGCAGGCGAAATGGTCATCGCGCAGGATCAGGATCGCGATCGTGGAGGCGATGACCGCGCGCGGGCCGCGCTGGGACGCCTCGTGCAGCAGGGCGTGATGGGTCTCGTTCACCACGCCCCGCACCTGCGGCAGCAATTCGGCCGCGGTCAGCCCCGGCTCGAGGCGGTCCAGCCCGGCGACGATCATCCCCGAGGCCACCTCGCCCGCCTGATGCCCCCCGGCACCGTCCGCCACCGCCCAGAGGCCGAGATCGGGGCGGCAGAGATAGGCATCCTCGTTGTGCCTGCGCACCGCGCCGACATGGGTTTCCGCCCAGGTCACGGCGCGCGGGATCATCGCACCGTCTCCCCGGCCTCATCGCGCAGGAACGCCGCGAAACCGGCGGGGTCGGGCAAGCCGGCGACCTCGATGCGGCCAGGACCGCGATGCGGCCCCCCGGCCGACCACCAGCCATATGCCGGCTCGCACGGATCGGGCGGGAGATCTGCCAGACGGGCGGCGAAGGTATCCGGCGGCACATCCGCGGTGACGGCGGCGATGCCGATCTCCTCGACCGCGTCGAGCCAGGCGGAGCCGGCGCAGGCCGCATCGGTCGCGAGCACCAGCGGAAAGGCGCGCCCGACACGGTCGATGCTGGGCAGCCACACGCCACCGAGCGGCACGCCCGCGACCGGCGCGGCAAATCGCCAGACCGGCGCTTCCATCCAGCAGGCCTGCCAGTCATCGCCCAGCGCGTTGCGGCTGGCCTCGAGGCTCGCGCGCATCCAGCCATCGAACGCGTCGACCACAGCCCGCGGCAGGCCGGCGCCGACGAAGTCGCCGCGCGCCGGAATCTTGCCGTAAAAGCCGCTCACCCGCGCCACATCTTCATCCTTTGAGGCTCGGGCAGCGGAAGTCGTTCAGCACGCCCGGCGCGAACGGGTTGAAGATCGACCCCGCCTCGAGCGTGAAGCGCGCCTGCATGCCCCCCTGATCGAAGGTGAGGGTGTAGCGGGCGGAGCTGCCGTCACGCGTGAGCCGCCCCATGCCGAACAGGCGAAACACCGCCCAGGGACCGCTGGCCTGAAGCGTGACCGGCGTGCCGCCGGCGGCCGGCGTGATGATCAGCCGGGCCGTCTGCATGCCGGTGGCACCCGGCCAGTTCACCGAGGTCGGCACCGTCGGGCCGTGGGCGTAGCTGACATCGACGCCGCCAAGCTGCAGCACGACCTGTGCCGCGCCCGCCGAGAGGCCGGCGGGCGTGACCGTGAACTGCACGCTGGGCTGCGTGCCGCCCAGGAAGAACATCTGCTGGATTTCCTGCGCGCGCTGGAATTCCGCGACGGCCCCCTGGCTGACCGGCGGCGCCACGCCGTTCACCGGCTGCACCGTCCATACCTGCCCGGTCATGTTCACGAAGGGCCGCACCTGCGTGTTGAAGAAATTGTCCATCACGCCGCCCGGCGCGAAGAGACGGGCGAAATCGGCAAGCGGAATGCCCGAGGCGGCACTTGCATCGAACGGGTAATGGCCGGTCACCGCCTTCTCGCAGAGTGCCGCGGCACCGCCCGGCGCCTTGAACGCCGCCGCCGCCGCCGCCGCGGCGCTGCCGCCGCGCAGGCTGTTCGATGTCGCGACGATCGCGCCGAGCCAGCGGCTGACCGGCTGCGGATCGTGCTGCGCCTCGCCGGCAAGGAGCTGGGCCGCATCGCCGCCGGCGGCGGGGGACGCGGGGCCCGCCGCGCCGGGCGCCGTGGCGGCGAGGGTTGCCAGCTGCTTCTGCACCTGGTCGATCAGTTGCAATGTCAGCGAGAGCGGAGAGCCTGCCGCGCCGTTGCCCACATAATTGCGCAGCGGCGCGAACTCGGCGTTGATTGCCGCCCCGGGCTTCGGGGCCGGGGCGCCTGACGCCTGCGGGCCCAGCAACTGCTTCAGCCGCGTCGCCGCTTCGTTCAGCTTGGCCGGTGCCCGCAGCTTCGCCTCGGCGCCCGTCGCCCCCTTGGCGGCCTTCGCAAGGTCTTTCGGCGGTTTGGTGAGCGTAAGCTCGTCCGCCATCGACGACAGCAGCCGCACCATCGGCGATTGGGGCGAGCCAAGCACGTAGAGCGCCTGCACGGCCTGGCCCGCGGAGCCGAGGGGCGCGATATTGAGGTCGTCGATCATCGACTGCCAGTGCCGGGCATAGGCGGTGTCGTAGAGCCGGATCACATCCTGCTCGAGCGACTGCATCTGCGGCGAATCCGGCTTGATCCGGTCCTGCGCGCCGAGCACCCAGCTTTCCCTGGCGACATCCTGTGTCGCATGGGTGAGGGCCGGCAGCAGCACGGTGTAGAAGCCGCGCTTGGTGAAGAAGCCGGGCACGCCATCGGTCAGCGGCTTGCCGGTGGCGTTGACGAAATAGGGCGTTCCGGCAGCCCCCAGCGCCGCCGCCGGCGTCCAGGCCGGCACGCGGGACGCCGCCTCGGAATCGCGGATGCGGGAATAGACCCGCTCGGCGATCGGCACGCGCGAGAAGGTCGCGCGCGCGGTGGCGATCAGCTGGCCGTCCAGCGGAACGTCCGGCAGCGGGCGGGCGAGCAGCGCGGTCAGGTCCCGCATCAGCGAATGGCGCAATGCGGTCTGGCCGAAGCCCGGATAGAGGCGCCGCCAGTCGAGCTTCATCCAGGCCTCGACCAGCGAGGCGTCGAGCGGTCCCTGATTGCCGAGCATGAGATAGACGCGGGTCGCCTGATACAGGAAATCCGGCCGGTCGAGCCCGCCGCGCATTTCCGCCTCGAGCTGAAGCACGAGGCGCGGCAGCAGCGCGTGGTCGAGCACGTTGCGGTAGACGGCGGCGGTCGCAGCCCTGATCGAGGCGCCCTGGTCGAGGCCGATGCCGTGATAGCCGCGCTCGGGGGGCGCGCCGGCAAGGTCGCGGGCCTCGCGCAGCAGCGGCGCGATCCGCGACAGATCGGCGCTGGCGACCGGATCGAGCCGGATCTGCGCCGCGACCTTCTGTTCGGCGGCAAGCCCGGCGCGCGCGCGGGCGATGGCGGCGGCATTGTCGGCATGGCTGCGGAACAGCGCCGCGAGCAGCACGACGAACACGAGGCCGACCGCGCCGAACCCCGCGCCGCGCAGCGCGAGGCGGCGCCGGGCGCCGGACCGGTCCGCCGAGCCCAGCATGGCCTCGCCGAAGATCACCTCGCCGATCAGCCGGCCAAGGAAATAGGAGCGGCCGGATTGCGGCCGCAGGCTGGGCGCGCGCCGCTGGTCGATGCCGAAGCTGCGGGCCAGCGCGCCGGTCAGACGGTCGATCGGCGTGCCTTCCTGCGTGCCCGAGCAGAGATAGACCCCGCGCAGCCACGGCGCGGGATCGAGCTGGGAGCCGGCGAACGCCTCGTTCAGGAAGGCCTCCAGCGGCGCCTGCAGGCTCGCGACCTGCATCGGGAAGCCGGCGATGAGCGAGCGGCGATCCGGGCTGCGTTCGGCGGCGAGGCGGTCGAGCATGCGCTCTTCCACGCGGCCGACCAGCTCGCGGAACTCGGCGGCGAACCGGCCCGCCATGCCCGCCGGCGTGCGATCGGGCGGAAAGGTCATGCCCCAGACCTGCGCGCGGCCGGCGGTGTCGAGATCGTCATGGAACTCGGTGAAGCCGGCGATCAGGTCGGCCTTGGTGAACAGCGCGTAGACCGGCACGGTGACGCCGAGGCGGGTGTTGATCTCCTTGATCCGCGCGCGGATGGCGCGCGCATGGGCGGCGCGGGCCGCGGCGTCGGCCTGGGCGATGTCGGACAGGGCGATGGCGACGATCACGCCGTTCAGCGGCTGGCGCGGCCGGGTGCGGCGCAGCAGGTCGAGGAAACCGTGCCAGCCGGCCTGGTCGACCGACGCCGAGGAATCCTGCGTCGTGTAGCGGCCGGCGGTGTCGATCATCACCGCCTGGTCGGTGAACCACCAGTCGCAATAGCGGGTGCCGCCGACACCGGCGACCGCCCCCTGGCCGAGCTCGGCGGCGAGCGGAAAGTTCAGCCCGGCATTGAGCAGCGCGGTGGTCTTGCCGGCGCCGGGCGGGCCGATGATGACGTACCAGGGCTGTTCGTAGAGAAAGCCGCGCCGGCCGCGCGCCCGGGCGAGGATGCCGAGCGCCTTCTTCATCTTGTCCGCCAGCGCGGCGACTTCCTCCGCCCGCATGCCGGCCTCGGGGTCGGCCTGGGTCTCGGTGATCGCCTCTTCGACGGCGGCCGCCTTCTTGCGGGCGCGGCGATCGAGCCAGAGATTGGCCGCAAGCCAGATCACAAACACCAGGACAGCGATCGCCGCGCGCGGCAGGACGCCGGCGAGCACGGCGAGGAAGGGGCCGAAGAACCAGACCAGGGCCGCGATGATCGCGGCGCCGACGCCGCTCAGCAGCCAGCGGACCAGCCGTGCGCTCATTGGGTTTCACTCCGGATCAGCACGATTTCGATCCGCCGGTTCAGGGCGCGCCCCTGCGGCGTCGCGTTGGTCGCGATCGGGTCGGCGGCACCGCGCCCCTCCGCGGTGATGCGGCTCTGATCGCCGATCGCGCGGTCGAGCACGGCGGCCGCCGCCTTCGCGCGGTCCTCCGAGAGGACCAGGTTGTTGGGGAAGCGCAGCGTGTGGATCGGCTGGCTGTCGGTATAGCCGATCACCTGCACCTTGCCCTTCTCGCGCGCCAGCGCCTGGCCGATCTTGGAAATCAGCGGCAGCGCGGTGCTCTCGACCGTCGCGCTGCCGGAGGCGAACAGGCCGGTGTTGTTGATGCGGATGACCGGCGCGTTGACGGTGCCGAGCACGGCGACCTCGCCCTTGGTGATTTCGGGTTGCAGGAAGCCGCGCAGCCGGTCGAGCACGTTCGGGCCGGTGGTGACCGGCGGCGGCGGCGGCACGACGGCGGCGGCGCGGACGATCTTCGGCATCCGCGCCGGGTGGGCGGCGACCGACTGCGCGTAGAGCGTGGCGGACTGGCCGCCGAGACCGTAGTCGAAGGCCGTGTAGACAAGGGCCAGCACCCCGGCGGCCGCCACCGCGGCGACCCAGACCGGCAGGGACGGGCGGCGCGGGCGGTAGGGCGCCGCAACGCCCTGCCAGTGGGGCGCCAGTTCGGGGCTGGCGGCCGGGCGGGCGCGGCGGAGGACGGCATAGACATCCTCGCGCAGCCGGTCGATCTCGGCGGGGCCGCGCGGACTGAGCCGGTAGCGCCCCATGTAGCCGAGCGAGAGGCAGATATACATCAGCTCGAGAACCGGCAGGAACCGGCCCGGGTTCTGCATGATCTGCTTGAGGATGTCGAAGAAGCGCTCGCCGGAGCGGACCTCCTGATGGAAGGTGGACACCATCGAGCGCGCGGCCCAGGCGCCGCTGCTGCCCCAGGGGGTGGCGAGCACCACGTCATCGAGGCTGGCGCACAGGGCGTAATGCGCGGGGCGCAGCTGGTCGTTCGGAATGCCCGCATTGCGGCCCGCCTGCTCGAAGTCGCGCAACGCGCGGGCGGTGCGTTCGCGCAGATCGCCCGAATCGGGCTGGGCCAGGGTGTTGCGCAGGCGAGCGAGCAACTGCAGCAGCGGGGCCGCGGCCGCCATCAGCGGCGTCGAGCCGATATTCAGCGTCTCCGCGCCGCCCGCGGGCGGCGGGGATGCCGGCCGCGGCGGCTCGCTCCAAGGGTCGCCACCGCCGGTTGGCG
>NZ_JFHO01000135.1:0-5580 GCF_000724705.2 Acidiphilium sp. JA12-A1 | reverse complement strand
GAGCGCGGCGCTGCTCGCCGCCCAGCGCCGTCTCGCCGCGATCGCCGGCTTCGGTGCCGCCGCCGGCCTGCTCGTGGCCGGGCTGACGATGCTGGCGATGCTGCCGCTCGGCGGCGCGCTGGCCGATGCGCACCGGATCGCCGGGCCGGTCATCGCCCTGCTCGCCCTCGGCGCGATGGCCGCCTTCGAGGCCGTCGCCCCGCTGCCGGCGGCGTTCCAGCTCCTCGGCGGCATGGCGGATTCGGCGCGCCGCGTCTTCGACCTGCTCGACCGCCCGCCGCCCGTCGCCGAGCCCGCCTCCAGCCCGCCCCGCCCGGCCCGGCTCGATCTCCGGCTCGACGGCGTTTCGCTCCGCTATCCGGGCGCCGCGCATCCGGCGCTCGCCGGGATCGACCTCACGATCGCCGAGGGCGAGCACGTCACCATTCTCGGCCGCAGCGGTGCCGGCAAGACCTCGCTGTTCAACCTGCTGCTCCGCTTCGCCCCGCACGCGGCGGGAACGGCCACGATCGGCGGCGTCGATCTCGCCACGATCCGCGGCGACGACCTGCGCTCGCTGTTCACCGTGGTCTCGCAGACCACCGCGATCTTCGCCGGCACCCTGCGCGACAACCTCCTCCTCGCCCGCCCGGATGCGGACGATGCGGCACTCTGGCGCGCCCTCGAGACCGCCCGCCTCGCCGATTTCGTCCGCGCCCGTCCCGGTGGTCTCGATTCGCTGGTGGGCGAGGCGGGGGCAAAACTCTCCGGCGGCGAGGCGCGGCGGCTCTCGCTCGCCCGCGCCGCCCTGCGCGCCACCCCCTTCCTGCTGCTCGACGAGCCGACCGAGGGGCTCGACCCGCTGACCGAGGCCGAATTCCGCCGCGCGCTCGCCGGCCTCGCCGCCGGGCGCACGGTGGTCGCCATCACCCACCGGCTCGACCACCTCGCCGATGACGACCGCGTGGTGATGCTGGCCGAGGGCCGCATCGTCGCCGACGGCCGTTTCGGCGCGCTCCGCCAGGGCGCCGGGCCTGTGGCGCGCCTGTCACGGCTGCGGGAGATGTCGCTCCGGTTCTGAGCCCGGCTGAAACGGATTGATACAGATCAATGCGCCGCCGCGTGGCGGCATTATCGATCGGGAAACTACCGTTCACCGCCGTGCGGGGAATCCCGCCGGTCCTCGGGCCAGGAGTCCATCATGATCGACCCGACAGTCGTCGACCTGTCGCGCCTGCAATTCGCGCTGACCGCGCTATATCATTTCCTTTTCGTCCCCCTCACGCTGGGCATGACCTTCCTGCTCGCGACGATGGAGACGGTCTACGTCATCACCGGCAAGAAGATTTACAAGGACATGGCCCTGTTCTGGGGCAAGCTGTTCGGCATCAACTTCGCCATCGGCGTCGCCACCGGCCTGACCATGGAATTCGAGTTCGGCACCAACTGGTCGATGTACTCGCATTTCGTGGGCGACGTGTTCGGCACCCCGCTCGCCATCGAGGGGCTGATGGCCTTCTTCATGGAAAGCACCTTCATCGGCCTGATGATCTTCGGCTGGGACCGGCTGAGCCGCCCCGCGCATCTCGCCATCACCTACCTCGTCGCCCTCGGCTCGAACCTCTCGGCGCTGTGGATCCTGATCGCCAACGGCTTCATGCAGGACCCGACCGGCGCGAAATTCGACCCGGACACGATGCGCATGCAGTTCCACAGCTTCATGTCCCTCGTCTTCAGCCAGGATGCGCAGGCGAAGTTCGTGCATACCTCGATCGCCGGCTTCGTCACCGGCTCGATGTTCGTGATGGGCATCTCGGCCTACTACCTGCTGCGCCGCCAGCACCGCGAATTCGCCGCCCGCTCGTTCCGCATCGCCGCGATCTTCGGGCTGATCTCCACCCTCGGCGTGGTCACGCTGGGCGACGCGCTCGGCCGCATGGACTATCTCGTGCAGCCGACCAAGCTCGCCGCGATGGAAGGCATCTGGCACACCACCAAGGGGCCCAGCGCGCCCTGGCTGATCGCCGCCGTGCCGAATGACCGCACGCAGAAGAACGATTTCGCCATCGGTATCCCCTATGTGCTGACCCCGCTGGTCGCGCATGCCTGGAATGTCCGCATCCCCGGCATCGACGAACTGGAACAGCAGGCCCAGCTTCGCGCCGCCAAGGGCATCCAGGCGGTGATCGCGCTCAAGCAGTATGGCGAAACCCACAGCCCGGCGGCGCTCGCCGCCTTCCGCAAGAACGAGGCGGACATGGGCTACGGCTTCCTCGCCCAGCGCTTCGCGCCGGATCAGGACCTGTCGAAGATCACGCCCTCGAACCTGCCGGGCATCCTGAAAAGGGCCGGCCGCGAATCGATCCCCAACGTCTTCGTCGAGTTCTGGAGCTTCCGCCTGATGGTCGGCCTCGGCCTCGCCTTCCTCGTGGTGTTCGCCTTCGGCGCCTATTACAGTCTGAGGAACGAGCTTGAGAAACACCCGCTGGTGATGCGCGCGGCGATGTGGGCGATCCCGCTGCCGGTGCTGGCCTGCGAGTTCGGCTGGATCACCGCCGAGAACGGCCGCCAGCCCTGGACGGTTTATGGCTGGCTGCCGACCTTCCAGTCCGCCTCCAGCCACACGGTCGGCTACATGCTGTTCTCGCTGATCGGCTTCGCGCTGCTCTACAGCCTGTTCATCGCCGCCGAACTCTACCTGATGTTCAAATATGCAAGGCTCGGCCCCGGCGAGCACGCCCATGCCCGTCCGGTCGAGGCGGCGGCCAGCCCGTCGCTGATGCGCCCCGGCTACGCCGACAAGTCCTGGCAGTAAGGAAACCGCGCCATGGAACTCTATATCGCGCTCAAGGTCATCTGGGCCGTGCTGCTCGGGGTGCTTCTCTCCGGCCTCGGCATCATGGTGGGGATGGACATGGGGGTCGGCGCGCTGCTGCGCTTCGTCGGCCGCACCGATGCCGAACGCCGCACCGCGCTCGCCGTGATCGGCCCGCACTGGGACGGCAACCAGGTCTGGTTCATTCTCGGCGGCGGCGCCATCTTCGCCGCCTTCCCGACGCTCTACGCCACCTCGTTCTCGACCTTCTACGTGGTGATGATCCTGCTGCTGTTCAGCATGATCATGCGCCCGGTCGCCTTCGAATACCGCTCCAAGGTCGATGCGCGGCGCTGGCGCGCGACCTGGGACTGGGCGTTCCTGATCTCCGGCGCGCTGCCGATGATCATCTACGGCGCCGCCTTCGGCAACGTGCTGCAGGGGGTCGGCTTCCACTTCAGCTGGGACGGCCAGTACTACCAGGATGGCAGCTTCATCTGGTACCTGCTCAACCCCTTCGCGGTGATGTGCGGCGTGCTCTCGCTCGCCCTCGCCGTGCACCAGGGCGGGGCGATGCTGATGATCCGCGGCGAGGGCCCGATCGCCGAGCGCGCCCGGCGCTATGCGGTGCCCGCCGGCCTGCTCGCCGCCGCCCTGTTCGCGATCGGCGGCGTCTGGGTCCGCTTCATCAAGGGCTTCGCCTACACCGCCCCGGTCAACCCGGCGATGCCGGCGACCCCGCTCGGCGGCCCTTCGGTGGCGATGCGCGCCGGCGCCTGGATGGACAATTTCCACCAGCATCCGGTGCTCTGGCTGCTGCCGGCGGTGGGCCTGCTCGGCATGGTCGCGGGTCCGCTGGCGCTCGCCGCCCGCAAGCCGATCCTCGGCTGGTGGCTCGGCGCGCTGGCCTGGATCGGCACGATCTTCACCACCGGGGCGGCGATGTTCCCCTTCCTGATGCCCTCCACCACCGCGCCGGCGCAGAGCCTGACGGTGTGGAACGCCTCGGGCAGCGCCTACAATCTCGGCTGGATGCTGGCCTTCGCGCTGGTCTTCGTGCCGATCATCCTGAGCTACACGGCCTGGGCCTTCCGCGTCATGCGCGGGAAGGTCAAGACCGAGTCCGTCATCGCCAACGATCACTCCTACTGAGGAGCGGAGATCGAGCCATGTTGAACACGATCAAATTCGCCGCCCTCGCGGTCATCCTCTTCGCGGCGATCCTGCTCGCCGTGGTCACCGGCGACGAGGGGCCCTGGTATTTCGGCTGGCTGGTCGGAACGATGATGATCGTTCTGATCTCGGCGAGCGGCGCCGTTCTGTTCGAGGCACAGCAATCGGCGGTCCTTGGCCGCCATCAGCCCGACGACAAAGTGTAAGGAGACGCCCCGATGCTCGGTGGACTTGAAGGCCTGATCCTGTTCATCCCGTTCGTCTATCTCGGGTTGTACGTTCTCGCATGGCTGTACACGCGGCGCCGCTTCCCCTGACGGCAGCGCCGTAGCCGTGCCAGTCTGGCCGGGCCGCTTTCGGGCGGTCCGGCCGCTTGTCGTTCTGGAGGACTTGCCGGCCGGGCCGGCATTCCTTGCGTCGGGGCGGGTCAGAGCAGGAAGGTGTGTTCCCCGGCCCGGGAGACCGCCCGGGCAACACCGCCGAGCGCGCCGGCCGGAAGGTCGGCCCCCGTGGCGACGATGCGGATGGCGCCGCAGCCGGTATCATGCGCGATGGCCGCGAGCCGTGCCGCGAGCGCGGTGAGCAGCGGCCTGTCATCGAGCGGGTCGAGCACCGCGAAGGGCCGCACCGCCATCAGCCGGCCATGTTCGAGATCGGCCTCGCACCGGTAGCAGGCCAGGCCGCAAGGGTTGCGCCGCCGCACCCGGCGGATCGTGATCATGCCGCGCCGGCCGGGATTCGCCGCGATGCACTCGCGCGCATGGCGCCGCCATCGCGCGAGGTCGAGCCAGGGCTGGGCCAGGCGCGCGATCACGAAGCACGGGTCGATGTGCTCGCGGATCATGGGTTCGATCAGGTAAGTCGGTTCATGCATGCGTAAGAGGGGCAAAAATGTGGGTGACCGTACATTTTTTCCTTGCACCGATTCGGCGCAGGGGAGTCTTTGGGTCATGTGCCTCCGTCCGTCACCCTTTCCGCGCTGAGCCGTGCAGAGCTTGAAGCTCTGCTGGTCGAACTGTTCGGTGAGATCGCCAGCCTGAAGGTGATCGTTGCTGAATTGCGCGAAGAGAATGCGCGACTGAAGGGTCTGAAGGGTCGCCCGCATATCAAACCGAGTGGCATGGAAAAAGGAACAGCGCCGCCGAAGCCCCAGAAGCAGGAGAAGCGTCCCGTTCGGGGCAAGGTCTCACCCCGGGTCAAAGTCGAAGAAAAGGTGATCGGGATTGAGGTCCCGCCAGGAGCTGTTTTCAAAGGTCATGAACCTTTTCTGGTCCAGGACCTCGTGATTTCGGCGACGGCGACCCGTTACCTGCGAGAGCGCTGGATAACGCCGGATGGCCGGACGATCCTGGCACCATTGCCTCAAGGAACCGCAGGCCATTTCGGTCCGGAACTACGCCGCTTCGTGCTGGTGCAATATCATCAGGGTCAATCGACGATGCCGCGGTTGCTCGCCTTGTTGCGWTCGCTGGGGATTTCGATCTCGAAGCGGCAGTTGGTTCGCCTGTTGAACGTAGAACCATGAGCGTTCATCGCTGAAGCGTCAGGATGGTTCTGTCGTGCGGGACTGGAAACATCTTCTGGGTCAGTGTGACGACACCGGTGCACGGCAT
>NZ_JFHO01000136.1:0-11274 GCF_000724705.2 Acidiphilium sp. JA12-A1 | reverse complement strand
GGCAGCGGCAGAGCGGGCGGAGGATGCGGCCGAGGCGCGGTTCCTCGCCGATGCGGCGCTGCAATTCGGGATCGGCGAGCAGGGCGCGGAGCTGGCCGGCGGCGGCGATGGCCTCGGGGACCGGAGCGAGAAGCCAGGCGGCGCGGCGCGGCAAGGCCAGCCTTGCGGGATTGGCCGGCGGGCGCGCCCGGCGGCGAGAGGGACGCGGGCGCGGCGCAGAAACATCGTCGGCGCAGAGGCGGAGCAAAAATGTGGCGTAGCGGCGCAGGCGGGTCCAGAGCAGGATGGTGAGGGCGCCGCTCCCGGGGCCGAAGGCGCCGGCCGCACCGCGCCGGGCGACGGCGTCGCACAGCGTGTCGATCAGGGCGCGGAAGCGGCGGGCGACATCCATGAACGGAACAAGAACATACTCGCGCCGGGGTGGGCAAGAATTTTGCTCCCTTTTTGCTTCTTCTGCTCCGCTCCCGTGCCGCAGGGGCGGATCACGCCGGCGTCATCCGATTATTTGCTCCGCATTTGCATATCTTGGCATCTTTTGATGATTATTCTCGTTGCATTTTATGGAGATTCGACGCCGGCCGCCTATTTTATTTGCTCGTTTCCGCCGGTGCGTTCACCTCTGGCACGCCGGTTGCAGGAGCAAAGCTGAGCTAGGGTTCCGGCCGGATCGAAAATCCGGCGCTGGTCCGAGAGCTTCAGCCGCGCGGGAGACATCCGCGCGGTCCACGGCGGGACAAAAGCCCGGGAGAGACTTTGGTGCGTGGGTGTGCATCGGTTTCTCCGTTCGCCCCCTCGCGCCGATCGATGCGATCGACGGTGAGGAGAAGACCGATGCTGACACGCAAGCAATTCATCAAGACGGGAGCCGGGGCGGCGACGGCGGCGGCGGTGCTGCCGGGCCTGCCTGTGGCGCGGGCCGGCGGAGCGAAGAAATTCAAGCTGGCCTGGACGATCTATGTCGGCTGGATGCCCTGGCCCTGGGCGGCGGACAAGGGGATCGTGAAGAAATGGGCGGACAAGTACGGGATCGAGATCGAGGTGATCGAGGTCGCGGATTATCCGACCTCGATCAACCAGTACACCGCCGGCGCGTTCGACGCGCTGACGATCACCAACATGGACACGCTGGCGGTGCCGGCGGTGGGCGGGGTGGATTCGACCTCGATCATCACCGGGGATTACTCTAACGGCAACGATGCCGTGATTCTCAAGGACAAGACGAAGTTCACCGACCTGAAGGGGCAGAAGGTGAACCTCGTGCAGTATTCGGTATCGCAATACCTGTTCGACCGGGGGCTGGAAAAGCACCACATGAGCGAGCGGGACGTGCGCATCGTCAACACCTCCGACGCTGACATGGCGGCAGCGTGGATGACGAAGGCGGTGACCGCGGTGGTGACGTGGAACCCGATCGTGCAGGAGATCATGAAGAATGCCGACGCGCACGAGGTGTTCACCTCGGCGCAGATTCCTGGCGAGATTCTCGACCTGTGCATCGTGCGGACCGATGTGCTGAAGGCGCATCCGGAATTCGCGAAGGCGCTGACCGGGGCGTGGTACGAGACGCTGGGGATCATGCTGTCGGACAGCGCGGAGGGCAAGGCGGCGCGGACGGCGATGGCGAAACTTTCGGGCACCGACCTCGAGGGTTTCGATGCGCAGCTGAAGACGACGCATCTGTTCGCCGACCCGGCGGGGGCGGCCGCGTTCACCCGCTCGGCGCAGCTGGTGAAGACGATGGAATATGTCCGCACCTTCCTGTTCCGCCACGGGCTGATGGGCCAGGGGGCGACCTCGCCCAACGTGGTGGGGATCGCGTTTCCGGACGGGAAGATCCTCGGCGACAAGCGGAACGTCAAGTTCCGCTACACGTCGGACTTCATGCGGATGGCGGCGGCGAAAAAGCTCTGAGCCGGGCGATGCGCGTCATCAACCGCCATCCCCGGCCCGGCAGCGGACGGGTGCTGATGCTGCTGCCGTTCCTGCTGGTCGGGCTTGGCTACATCGTCGTCTCGACGATGCGGCACGAGGTCAATCCATCTGACAAGGTGTTGCCGACGCTGGCGCAGATGGCGGCGGGGATGCGGGAGATGGCGCTCACGCGCGACATGGCGACCGGTCAGTATCCGCTGCTCGCGGATACGCTGGCGAGCCTGCGGCGGATCCTGTCGGGGCTGGCGATCGCCACCGCGATCAGCTTCGGATTGGGCATTCTCGTCGGCATGGTGCCGTATCTTCGCAAGCTGCTGCTGCCGTTCATCACCGCCTTCTCGATGGTGCCGCCGCTCGCGGTGCTGCCGATCCTGTTCATCATCGCCGGGATCGGCGAGACGGCGAAGGTGGCGCTGATCGTGATCGGCACGGCGCCCTATATCGTGCGCGACCTCGTGCTGCGGGTGGAGGAGCTGCCGCGCGCGCAGATGATCAAGGCGCAGACGCTGGGGGCGTCGTCCTGGCAGATCGCGCTCCGGGTGGTGGTGCCGCAGATGGCGCCGCGGCTGATCGACAGCCTGCGGCTCTCGCTCGGGCCGGCCTGGCTGTACCTGATCTCGGCCGAGGCGATCGCGGCCCAGGACGGGCTCGGCTACCGGATCTTCCTGGTGCGGCGCTATTTCGCGATGGACATCATCATTCCCTATGTCCTGTGGATCACGCTGCTGGCGGTGTTGTTCGACGCGGCGTTGCGGCTCGTGCAGGCGAAGGCGTTCCCGTGGTTCGCCGGGGCGGCGCGGTCGTGAGCGGGGCGGCGGCGCGGCTGATCGAGGTGCGCGATGTCTGGCAGGTGTATGGCGCGCGGATCGTGCTGGAGCGGATCAGCCTCGGGATCGAGGCGGGGAGTTTCGTGACGGTCGTGGGACCGACGGGGTGCGGCAAGACGACGTTCCTGCGCATGCTGATGAGCGAGGAGACGCCGAGCCACGGCACGATCCGGCTGGCGGGGGCGGCGCTGCCGGGCGAGCCGACGGCGGACCGCGGCGTGGTGTTCCAGCGCTATTCGGTGTTTCCGCATCTGAGCGTGCTCGGCAACGTGGTGCTGCCGCTGGAGATCGCGGCGGCACCGCTGCTCGGGCGGCTGTTCGGCGCGGCGCGGCGGCGGGCGGAGGCGCGGGCGCGGACGCTGCTGGAGGAGGTGGGGCTCGGGCATGCGGCGTCGCTCTATCCCGCGCAGCTGTCGGGCGGGATGCAGCAGCGGCTGGCGCTGGCACAGGCGCTGATCCTGAAGCCGCGCGTGCTGCTGCTGGATGAGCCGTTCAGCGCGCTCGATCCGGGCACGCGGGCGGATATTCACGGGCTGATGCGGCGGCTCTGGGAGGAGACGCGGATGACCGTGGTGATGGTGACGCACGACATCAGCGAGGCGTTCCGGCTGGGCACGCGGGTGCTGGTGTTCGAGCGGCCGGAGCCGGACGATCCGGCGCGGGGGGCGCGGATCACCCATGACATTCCCGTGCGGCGCCGGGCGCCGCGCAACGGGCCGGGGGACGACCCCGCGGCCGGGACGATCGCCCGCGAGGACGGCCTCGCTAACATCGCGTGAGGGAATGATGGACAATCTCGATACGATGACGCCGGAGCAGTATCGCGCGCGCTACGAGGCGTTGCAGGCGGGGGCGCGGGCGAGGGCGGCGGCGATGCCGGACCTCGGCGCGCCGCCGGCGATCGGCGCTGGCGACGTGATTTCGCGGGAGGTGATTCCGCCGGGGTGGTATGTGGCACTCCGGCTGCGGCGGGGCGAGGCGCTGCATGTGGAGAACCCGCGCGGCACGCCGGGGGCTTCGGTTTTCCTGTGGAATGCCGACGATGTTTCGGAACGGTTCAATGCCGGGGATACGGCGAAGCTGCAATGGACGACGCTGATCGGCGGCGGGCGGGTGCTGTTTTCGGACATGGGGCGGGTGATGGCCTCGGTCATTTCGGATAGCGGCGCGGGGCATGATCCGATCCTCGGGCCGTCGACGCCGGAGACGGCGGGCGGGGCGCGCAACGGGCGCGACAACCTGCGCAGCGCCGCGGCGAAGTTCGGGCTCGGGCGGCGGGATGTCGGGCCGTGCCTGACGCTGTTCGCGAAGATGCGGGTGGACGACGCGGGGCGGCCGGCGCTGGCGGGCGCGCCGCCGCCGGGGGCGTTCGTGACGTTGCGGGCGGAGATGAACCTGCTCGTCGCGCTGTCGAACACGCCGCATCCGCTGGCGACATCGCAGGCGGCGAGCGGGGAGATCGGGATCGTGCGGTATCGCGCGGCGGCGGCGGGGGCGGATGATCCGTGCCGGTGCGCGACGGAGGAGGCCGCGCGCGGCTTCGGGAACAATGACCGCTATTTCGCGTGAGGGCATGATGGAACACCATTTCGACGCGGCGATCCTCGATGTCGTGGTGCCGGCGCGCGCGCCGTTCTCGGCCACGCTGAAGGCGGGGCAGGTGCTGCGGATCATCGACCTGGAAGGCCAGCAGGCGGTGGATGCGCTGTTCTATAACGCCGCCGATCCGGGCGAGCGCTATTCGGCGCAGGACACGCTGGCCGCACAGGCGCGGGCCGGCGGGCGGTATGACCTGTCGACCGGGTCGGTGCTGCGCTCGAACGAGGGGCGGGCGATGGCGACGATCATCGCCGATACCTGCGGGTTTCACGACACCAGCGCGGGGGCGTGCTCGTGCGAGAGCAACACCGTGCGGTTCGGCCACGCGACGCGGTTCATGCACGCGTGCCGGGAGAATTTCCTGACGGAGCTCGCGAAATACGGGATGGACAAGCGCGATCTCGTTTCGAATGTGAACTTTTTCATGAACGTGCCGATCCGGCCGGATGGGGAGCTGACGGTGGATGACGGGGTGTCGGCGCCGGGCGGGTATGTCGAGCTGCGGGCGGAGATGGATCTGCTGGTGCTGATTTCGAACTGCCCGCAGGTGAACAACCCGTGCAACGGGTTCCGGCCGACGCCGATCCGCTGCGTGGTGTGGGAACCATGAGGCGGGAGGCCGGGTTTTCCAGGGTTCTCATCGCCAACCGGGGGGCGATCCTGGCACGGATCGGCCGGACGCTGAAGCGGATGGGGATCGAGTCCGTCGCGGTGCATTCGCCGGCTGACCGGTTCACCGCGCCGGTGCTGGCGGCGGATCATGCCGTGGCGCTGGCGGGGAACGCGGCGGCGGAGAGTTATCTCGATGTCGGGGCGATCGTGGCCGCGTGCCGGGCGAGCGGGGCGGAGGCGGTGCATCCGGGCTACGGGTTCCTCGCCGAGCGGGCGGATTTCGCCGAGGCGCTGGCGGATGCGGGGATCGTGTTCATCGGGCCGCGCCCGGAGCAGATGCGGGCGTTCGGGCTGAAGCACACGGCGCGGGCGCTGGCGCGGGACGCGGGCGTGCCGCTGCTGCCGGGCTCGGGGCTGCTCGGCTCGGTGGAGGCGGCGGCCGAGGCGGCGGCCGGGATCGGCTATCCGGTGATGCTGAAGAGCACGGCGGGCGGCGGCGGGATCGGCATGGCGCCCTGCGCGGACGAGGCGGAGCTGCGGGCGCGCTTCGCCGGAATCAGCCGGCTGGCGCAGGCGAATTTCGGCGAGGCGGCGCTGTATCTGGAGAAGTTCGTCACCGCGGCGCGGCATGTCGAGGTGCAGATCTTCGGCGACGGCGCGGGCGGGGTGATCGCACTCGGGGCGCGGGATTGTTCGTTGCAACGGCGCAACCAGAAAGTCGTGGAGGAGACGCCGCCGCCGGGAATTCCCGCGCCGGTGCTGGCGGCGATCGAGGACGCGGCGTGCGGCCTCGCGCGGTCGGTGCGGTATCTCTCGGCCGGGACGGTGGAGTTCATCTACGACGCGGCGGCGCAGACATTCTATTTCCTGGAGGTGAACACGCGGCTGCAGGTCGAGCACGGGGTGACCGAGGAGGTGTTCGGCATCGATCTGGTGGAGTGGATGGTCCGTGCCGCCGCCGGCGGGTTCGCGCTGCCGGCGGGGCTGACCCCGCGCGGGGCGGCGGTGCAGGCGCGGCTCTATGCGGAGGACCCGGCGGAAGGGTTCCGGCCCTCGACCGGGCGGATCACCGCGCTGCGCTATGGCGCCGGCGCGCGGGTGGACGGGTGGATCGCGCCGGGGAGCGAGGTGACGCCGTTCTACGATCCGATGCTGGCGAAGCTGATCGGGCGCGGGGCGGACCGGGCGGCGGCGATCGCGGCGCTGCGGGCGGCGCTGGCGGCGACGGTGGTGACCGGGATCGAGACCAACCGCGCCTATCTGCTGGCGGCGCTGGACGATGCGGATTTCCGCGCCGGGACGATGACGACGGCGACGCTGGGGCGGCTGGACTGGCGGGGCGAAGGGATCGCGGTGCTGGAGCCGGGGGCGCAATCGTCGTTGCAGAGCCTGCCGGGGCGGCTTGGCGCCTGGGAGGTGGGGATTCCGCCGAGCGGGCCGATGGATGCGCGGAGTGCCGCGCGGGCGAACGCGCTGCTCGGCAATCCGCCGGGGGCGGCGGTGCTGGAATGCACGCTGAGCGGGCCGGTGCTGCGCTTCCGCGGCGATGCCGAGATCGCGCTTGCCGGGGCGCGGATGGTGGCGACGCTCGATGGCGCGAGGGTGCCGCATGACGCGGTGGTCGCGGTGCGGGCGGGGCAGGTTCTGGCGCTGGGGGCGATCGAGGGGCCGGGGCAGCGCTGCTATCTCGCCGTGGGCGGCGGGTTCGGGGCGGCGGAATTCCTCGGTTCGACCGCGACCTTCGCGCTGGGCGGGTTCGGCGGGCATGGCACCGGCTGCCTGAACGCGGGGGATGTGCTGCATCTCGCCGGGCTGGCGCGTGGCGAAGCGGCGGCGCCGGAGGCGGCGGAACTGACCGCGCGCTGGGAGATCGCGCTTCGCCACGGGCCGCACGGGGCGCCGGATTTCTTCACCGAGGCGGATATCGAGACCCTGTTCTCGGCTTCCTACGAGGTGCACCACAACTCGGCGCGGACCGGGGTGCGGCTGGTCGGGCCGAAGCCGGAATGGGCGCGGGCGGATGGCGGCGAGGCGGGGTTGCACCCCTCCAACATCCATGACGTGCCCTATGCGGTGGGGGCGGTGGATTTCACCGGGGACATGCCGATCCTGCTCGGGCCGGACGGGCCCTCGCTCGGCGGGTTCGTCTGCCCCGGCGTGGTGGCGTCGGGCGATCTGTGGAAGCTCGGGCAGGTGCGGCCGGGGGATGTGGTGCATTTCACCCGCGCCGATGGCGACCCGGCGGTGCTGCACCGATCGGAGACGATGGTGGTGCGGCGGCAGGGGGATGCGAACCTGCTGGTCGAGTTCGGCGCGATGACGCTCGATTTCGCGCTGCGGCTGCGGGCGCACGCGTTGCAGGCGGCGCTGCGGCTGGCGGGGCTGGCCGGCATCGTCGATCTCACGCCGGGAATCCGCTCGTTGCAGGTGCATTTCGACCCGGACGCGGTGCGGGCGCGGGTGCTGCTGGAGGCGATCCGCGCGATCGAGCCGGATTTGCCCGATCCGGCGGCGATGACGGTGCCCTCGCGCATCGTGCATCTGCCGCTGTCCTGGAAGGACGGGCAGGTGATGCTGGCGATGCGGAAATATCAGGAGACGGTGCGGCCGGACGCGCCCTGGTGCCCGGACAATGTGGAGTTCATCCGGCGGATCAACGGGCTCGAGTCCGAGGACGCGGTGCGGCGGATCGTGTTCGACGCCGATTATCTGGTGATGGGGCTGGGCGATGTGTATCTCGGCGCGCCGGTGGCCACCCCGATCGACCCGCGGCACCGGCTGGTGACGACGAAATACAACCCGGCGCGGACCTGGACGCCGGAGAACGCGGTGGGGATCGGCGGGGCGTATCTCTGCGTCTATGGCATGGAGGGGCCGGGCGGCTACCAGCTGTTCGGCCGCACCGTGCAGATGTGGAACAGCCATCCCGGCGGGCGGGCGCCGTTCGGCGACACGCCCTGGCTGCTGCGGCATTTCGACGTGCTGCGGTTCTACCCCGTGGACGCGCGGGACCTGGCCGAGGCGCGGGCGGCGTTTCCGCACGGGCGCTATCCGCTGCGGATCGAGGAGACGACATTCTCGCTCGCGGCGCAGCAGGCGCTGATGGCGGCGGAGGCGGAGAGCATCGCCGCCTTCCGCGCGCGGCAGGGAGCGGCCTTCGCCGCCGAGCGCGAGGCCTGGCGGGCGATGGGGCTCGACGCCGCCCCGGCCGAGGACCTGACGCCGCCGCCGGCGGCGACGGCGCTGGCGGCGGGGATGCGCGCCCTGCCCGCCCCGGTGCCGGGCAGCGTGTGGCAGGTGCTGCGCGGGACGGGCGAGCGCGTCGCCGCCGGGGAGACGGTGATGATCGTCGAATCGATGAAGATGGAGGTGCGGGTGACGGCGCCGGCGGCGGGGGTTCTCGCCGCGATCGAGACCGCGCCGGGGCAGGTGGTGCGGGCGGGGCAGCGCCTCGCCGTGATCGCGCCGGAGGATGCGGCATGATTCCCGATCTGCTCGATATCGCGACGCTGCGGGCGGGGTTCGCCGCCGGGGCGTTCACGCCGGGGGATGTGGTGGACGCGGTCTATGACCGGATCGAGGCGTATCGCGATCCGGCGGTGTTCATCGCGCTGCGGCCGCGCGCGGCGGCGCGGGACGAGGCGATGGCGGCCGACCCCTCGCTGCCGCTCGCCGGGCTGCCCTTCGCGGTGAAGGACAATATCGACGTCGCCGGGATGCCGACCACGGCGGGATGCCCGGACTTCGCCTACATGCCGGCGCGGGACGCGGCGGTGGTCGCACGGCTGCGGGCGGCGGGGGCGGTGCCGATCGGCAAGACCAATCTCGACCAGTTCGCGACCGGGCTGAACGGCACGCGCTCGCCCCATGGCGCGCCGCGCTGCGTGTTCGACGCGCGGTATGTCTCGGGCGGGTCGTCCTCCGGTTCGGCGGTCGCGGTGGCGGCGGGGCTCGCGGTGTTTTCGCTCGGCACCGACACGGCGGGATCGGGGCGGGTGCCGGCTTCGTTCAACAATCTGGTCGGGCTGAAGCCGACGCGGGGATTGCTGCCGGCGAGCGGCGTGGTGCCGGCGTGCCGGAGCCTCGACTGCGTGTCGGTGTTCGCCAATGCGGCGGCGGATGCGGCGACGGTGCTGGCGGTGGCGCAGGGGGTGGATGCGGAGGATCCGTATTCGCGGGCGCCGGAGACGGTGGCGCTGCCGGAGCGGCCGCGTGTCGGCATCCTGGGGGCGGCGGAGCGGATCGGCGGCAACGAGGCGGGGTATGCGGCGCTCTATGCGCGGAGCTGCGCGGTGGCCGAGGGGCTCGGCTGGACGCTGGTGGAGATCGACGACGCGCCGTTCCGCGCCGCGGCTTCGCTGCTCTACGAGGATGCGTTCGTGGCCGAGCGGCTTTCGGCGCTGCGGGGTTTTTTCGCGCAATCGCCGGAGGCGTTCGACCCGGCGGTGCGGGCGATCCTGGAGCGGGCGCGCGGGTTCGACGCGGCGGACCTGTTCGACGCGCAAGCGCGGCTGATGGGGCTGCGGCGGCAGGCCGGGGCGGAGCTGGCGAAGGTGGACGCGCTGCTGCTGCCGACCGCGCCGGAGATTTTCACCGTGGCGGCGATGCTTGAGGCGCCGATCGCGCTTAACGCGGCGCTTGGGCGCTATACCAATTTCGTCAACCTGCTGGACATGGCGGCGGTGGCGGTGCCGGCGGGGTTCCGCGCCGACGGGCTGCCGTTCGGCGTGTCGCTGATCGGGCCGGCTTTCAGCGACGCCGCGCTGCTGGCGCTGGGCGATGCGCTGCACCGGGCCGGGTCGCCGGGATGCGGGGTGTCGCGGCGGGCGGCGCCGGGGGCGCTGGCGATGCCGGAGGCGGCGCGGATCTCGATCGTCGTCGCCGGGGCGCATCTTTCGGGCATGGCGCTGAACCACGAGCTGACCGCGCTGGGGGCGCGGCTGGAGGAGGCGACGGCGACGGCGGCGGACTACCGGCTTTACGCGCTGGCGACGGCGCCGGCGAAGCCGGGGCTGGTGCGGGCGCCGGGCTTCGCGGGGCCGGGCATCGCGGTGGAGCGGTGGTCGCTGTCGCCGGCGGAGTTCGGACGGTTCGTGGCCGGCGTGCCGGGGCCGATGACGATCGGCCAGGTGACGCTGGCGGACGGGCGGCGGTTTGCCGGCTTCCTGTGCGAGCCGGCGGCGCTGGAGGGGGCGCGCGAGATTACCGGGTTCGGCGGCTGGCGCGCCTATCTGGCGGCGGCCTGACGCGCTAGAGCATCATCCGATCAGATGGAGTCATCTGACCGGATAAAGATGCTCGGGTTATCAGTATGATAGAGCACGACATCCGATCCGAAAGGATCGGAAAGTGCTCTAGCGTCCCGAATCTGAAACCCATCGGATTTCAGATTCAAAGTGGACACTGGGAAAAACGATAGTTTGGTGGCCTGCTTGTCCCTGAAATTCACCCACGAATTTCAGGGGCAGGACACTAGAGCATCATCCGATCAGATGGAGTCATCTGATCGGATAAAGATGCTCGGGTTATCAGTATGATAGAGCACTACATCCGATCCGAAAGGATCGGAAAGTGCTCTAGGTTCCGTACCTATTGCCATGACTACGGGAGTTTTGATTCAAGTCTCTACGGAGGGTTTGGATCATGGCGGAATTATTCTGGCTGAACGACGCGCAATGGGCTGCGATCGAGCCGCTGTTGCCCAAGCTCGGCGGCAAACCGCGGGTGGACGATCGCCGGGTTCTGAGTGGCATCCTGCATCGCTTTCGCGAGGGCTTGCGGTGGCGCGCACTTCCGGAGGCTTATGGGCCGCGGACCACGGTGTTCAACCGGTTCAACCGCTGGAGCCAGCGTGGCCTCTGGCAGGAGATCTTCGCGGCCCTTGTCGCCTGCGCGGATCCCCCGCGCATCGCCATGGTGGACAGCACCTCGGTTCGGGCACATCGCGCGGCCGCGGGCGGTAAAGGGGGGCGCAAAGCCAGGCCATCGGCCGGTCGAGGGGTGGACGGACGACCAAGATCCACGCCGTCGCGGATGACCTGGGGCGCATCGCCGCCGTCCTCCTGACGCCGGGACAGGCCTCCGATATCAGTGGCGCCCGAGCGCTTCTCCCCACCATGCCACCGCCAGAAGACCTGATCGCCGACAAGGCCTACGACGCCGATGACCTCCGCGCCTTCCTCACCAGGCAGGGCACAAGGCCGGTGATCTCGCCCATCGCCAAACCGCCGCGCCATACCCGCCCTTCGACCCCGTCGCCTACACGAAACGCGCAAATCTCATCGAGCGTGCCTTCTGCASGCTC
>NZ_JFHO01000137.1:0-6369 GCF_000724705.2 Acidiphilium sp. JA12-A1 | reverse complement strand
GCGACGCGGCGGCGAAGGCGGGGGACTGGAAGCAGGCCGCCACCCGTTTCGCCGCGCTGCCGGCCGAGGGGCTCACCGGCCTGATCCGCCCGGTCCTGCTCGCCTGGTGCGAGGCCGGCGACGCCGAATACGGCGCCGCGATCGGCCGGCTCGACCGCGCCGCCGCGCACCCCGGCCCCTTCGCGCCGATCTACCGGCTCAACGCCGCGCTGATCGCCGACATGGCCGGGCGCGAGGCCCAGGCCGCCCGCTTCTACGCCCTCGCCACGCTCGGCATCGGCCAGCCCAACCTGCGCCTCGCCCTCGCCCTGGCCAGCTTCGCCGACCGCGCCGGCCATCCCGGCCACGCCCGCGCCCTGCTGCTGCAACTGGTCGCCTCCCATCCCGAGCTGCGCATCGCCCTGCCGGCGCTCGAACGCGCCGCCCGCCGCCCGGTCGTCGACACCCCCCGCCAGGGCATCGCCGAGGCCTATCTCACCCTCGCCGGCACCGTCGGCGGCCGGCAGGACCCGCTGCTGCGCCGCATCCTGCTCCGCTTCGCGCTCGATCTGCGGCCCGACCTCACCGCCGCCCGCATGCTCGCCGCGACCGATGCGATGCAGGACAAGCGCCCCGAGGCCGCCGCCGCCCTGCTCGCCGGCATCGCGCCGGACGATCCGCTCTACGCCCCCGCGCTGCTGCAACGCACCGGAATCCTGATCGGCCTCGGCAAGGGCAAGTCGCTGCTGCCCGCGCTCGCCGCCCTGGCGAAGGCCCATCCGCGCGCCACCGAGCCGCTCGCCCTCGCCGCCGACATCGAGCGCGCCGCCGGCGACAATGCCGCCGCCATCCGCCTCTCCACCGCGGCGATCGGCCGCGCCGGCATGCCGCTGCCCGCCTCGGCCTGGGCGCTGTTCTACGCCCGCGCCATCGCCGAGGACCACGCGAAGCAGTGGATGGCCGCCCAGTCCGACCTGCGCGAGGCGCTCGCCCTCGCGCCCGGCCAGCCCTACGTGCTCAACTACCTCGCCTATTCCTGGGCGCTGCGCGGCGAGCACCTCGCCGAGGCCGAGCGGATGCTCCGCCAGGCCCTCACCGTCGATCCCAACGAGGGCGCCATCGTCGACAGTCTCGGCTACGTCCTCCTGCGCGAGGGCAAGATCGCCGAGGCGATGAAGACGCAGATCCACGCCGTCCATCTCGCCCCGGACGATGCCGAGGTGAACGCCCACCTCGCCGACATCTTCGCCGCCGCCGGCCACCGCCTCGCCGCCGAGCACCAGTGGGAGCGCGCGCTCTCCCTGCACCCCGACGCGAAGCAGCGCGCGCGGATCGAGGCACGGCTGAAGGCCGCCGCCGCCCGCTGAGAGACCGGACATGACCGACGCTTCCCCCGGCTTCGCCTGCGCGCCCGGCTTCGCCTGCGCGAAGGTGAACCTCCATCTGCACGTCACCGGCCGCCGCGCCGATGGCTACCACCTGCTCGACAGCCTGGTGGTCTTCCCGCCCGTTGGCGACACGCTGTCGCTCGCCCCCGCCGCCGGCCTGTCCCTCGCGGTCGACGGCCCTTTTGCGCCGGCGCTGTCGGGCGAGGGGGACAATCTCGTCCTCCGCGCCGCCGCCCGCTTCGCCGCCCATGCCGGCCGCGCGCCGGAGGCCGCCTTCCGCCTCGTCAAGACCCTGCCCGTCGCCTCCGGCATCGGCGGCGGCTCGGCGGATGCCGCGGCGGCGCTGCGCCTGCTCGCGGCGCGCTGGAACGTTGCCATCCCGCCCGATCTCGCCCTCGCCCTCGGCGCCGACGTCCCGGTCTGCCTCGCCCGCCGCCCGGCGCGGATGTCCGGCATCGGCGAAATCCTCGCCCCCGCGCCCGACCTGCCGGAATTCGGCCTCGTGCTGGTCAATCCCGGCGTCGCGGTCTCCACCCCGGCGATCTTCCGCGCCCGCGCCGGCGAATTTTCCCCGCAAGCCGACCTGCCCCCGGCCTGGCCCACCGCCGGGCGCATGGCCGCCGACCTCGCCCGCCTCGGCAACGACCTGCAAGCCCCCGCCATCGCCCTCGCCCCCGTCATCGCCGATGTCCTCGCCGCGATCGCGGCCGCCGAGTCCTGCCTGCTGGCGCGGATGAGCGGCTCGGGGGCCACCTGTTTCGGCCTGTTCCCCGATGCCGACGCCGCCCGCCGCGCCGCCGCCGGCCTCGCCCGCGACGGCTGGTGGTGCTGGGGCGGGGCCGGGCAGATGGCGCCGGCGCAGGGCTGAACCCGCGCCGCCCCGGTTGCATCCCCCGGCGGGGACGGGCAAGACGCGGCAAGACGGAGCACGAACCATGCGCGCAGGCATCATCCTCTTCCCCGGCATCAACCGCGAACGCGATATCGCCATCGCGCTGGAGGCGAGCCTCGGCGCCAGGCCGCGCCTCGTCTGGCACCGCGAGACCGACCTCGCCGGGCTCGACCTCGTGGTGATCCCCGGCGGCTTCTCCTATGGCGACTACCTGCGCTGCGGCGCGATGGCGGCGCAGTCCCCGGTGATGCGCGCCGTGGTCGAGCACGCGAAGCGCGGCGGCTACGTGCTCGGCGTCTGCAACGGCTTCCAGATCCTCACCGAGGCGCAGCTCCTCCCCGGCGCGCTGCTGCGCAATGCCGGGCTGCGCTTCCTCTCGATGGACTGCCGCCTCCGCGTCGAGCGCAACGACACGGTCTTCGCCGGCCGATACGAAAAAGGCGCCGTCTTCCGCGCCCCGATGGCGCATGGCGACGGCAACTACATCGCCGATCCCGAAACGCTCGACCGCCTGGAAGGCGAGGGGCTGGTCGCCTTCCGCTATGTCGATGCGACCGGCGCGGCGACCGAGGCCGCCAATCTCAACGGCTCCGCCCGCAACATCGCCGGCATCTACGCGCCCGGCCTGCGCATTCTCGGCCTGATGCCGCACCCGGAAAACCTGGTCGACCCGGCCACCGGCGGCACCGACGGCAAACCCCTGTTCGACAGTCTCAACGCCATCGGGAGGGCGGCATGAACCCCACCGTGATCGACGCCGCGCTGGCCCGCTCCTTCGGTCTGGCCGCCGAGGAATACGACCGCGTCCTCGCCATCATGGGCCGGGTGCCGACGCTCACCGAGCTCGGCATCTTCTCGGTCATGTGGTCCGAGCACTGCTCCTACAAATCCTCCCGCATCTGGCTGAAAACGCTGCCGACCACCGCCCCCTGGGTCATCCACGGCCCCGGCGAGAATGCCGGCGTGGTCGATATCGGCGAGGGCAGGGCGGCGATCTTCAAGATGGAGAGCCACAACCACCCGAGCTTCATCGAACCCTACCAGGGGGCGGCGACCGGCGTGGGCGGCATCCTGCGCGACGTCTTCACCATGGGGGCCCGCCCGGTCGCCAACCTCAACGCGCTGCGCTTCGGCGATCCGTCGCTGCCGGTGACGAAGCGGGTGGTCGATGGCGTGGTCCGCGGCATCGGCGGCTACGGCAACTGCGTCGGCGTGCCCACCGTCGGCGGCGAGACCAATTTCCACCCCTCCTACAACGGCAATCCGCTGGTCAACGCGATGACCGTCGGCATCGCCGATCAGGACCGCATCTTCCTCTCGGCGGCCGCCGGCATCGGCAACCCGGTCGTCTATGTCGGCTCGAAGACGGGGCGCGACGGCATCCACGGCGCCACCATGGCCTCCGCCGAATTCGGCGCCGACGCCGAGGAAAAGCGCCCCACCGTGCAGGTCGGCGATCCCTTCATCGAGAAGCTGCTGATCGAGGCCTGCCTCGAACTGATGGCGACCGACGCCATCGTCGCGATCCAGGACATGGGCGCCGCCGGCCTCACCTCCTCCTCGGTCGAGATGGCGGGGAAGGGCGGCGTCGGCATCGAGCTTGAGCTTGACGCCGTCCCCCAGCGCGAGGCCGGCATGTCTGCCTACGAGATGATGCTCTCCGAGAGCCAGGAGCGCATGCTCATCGTCCTCAAGCCCGGCCGCGAGGCCATGGCCCGCGCCATCTTCGAGAAATGGGAGCTCGACTTCGCCGTCATCGGCCGCATCACCGACACCGGCCGCATCGTGGTGAAGCACCAGGGCCGGGTCGAGGCCGATATCGAGCTCGCCCCGCTGGCCGACCAGGCGCCGCTCTACGAGCGCCCCTGGGTGGAACCGGCGAAACCCGCCCCGCTCGGCCCGGTCGACAGCCCGCTCCCGCCGGGCGCCGCCCTGCTCGCCCTGATCGGCTGCCCCGACCTCGCCTCCCGCGCCTGGATCTGGAACCAGTATGACGGCACCGTCGGCGGGCAGACGCTGCGCCGCCCCGGCCAGGCCGACGCCGCCATCGTCCGCATCGAGGGCAGCCGCCGCGCCCTGGCGCTGACCACCGACTGCACGCCGCGCTACTGCGCCGCCGATCCCGAGACCGGCGGCGCCCAGGCCGTCGTCGAATCCTGGCGCAACATCACCGCGACCGGCGCCACCCCCCTCGCGGTGACCGACAACCTGAATTTCGGCAACCCGGAAAAACCCGCGATCATGGGGCAGATCGTCGCCGCCATCCGCGGCATGGGCGAAGCCTGCCGCGCGCTCGACTACCCGATCGTCTCCGGCAACGTCTCCCTCTACAACGAGACCGAGGGCACGGCGATCCTGCCCACCCCGGCGATCGGCGGCCTCGGCGTGATCGACGACGGCGCCGCCGCCACCGGCATCGCCCTCGCCCCCGGCCTCGACCTCGTGCTGATCGGCGAGACGAGCGGCGAACTCGGCGCCTCGCTCTTCCTCCGCGAAATCCTTGGCCGCGAGGATGGCGCGCCGCCCGCGCTCGACCTCGCGGCCGAGAAGCGCAACGGCGATTTCATCCGGGGCAGAATCCGCGCCGGCGCCATCGCCGCCTGCCACGACGTGTCGGATGGCGGCCTGCTCGTCGCCCTCGCCGAAATGGCCCTCGCCGGCGACACTGGCATCGCGCTGGCCGCGATCCCCGCGGGCATCGCCCCGCACGCGTTCTGGTTCGGCGAGGACCAGGCCCGCTACGTCGCGGCGACGGCGGATGGCGCCGCCCTGATCGCCGAAGCCGCCGCCGCCGGCATCCCCGCCCGCCCCCTCGGCCGCAGCGGTGGCGATCATTTGACAGGCCCGGACGGCATCGCCATATCACTGTCGGAAATCCGTGCCGCGCACGAAGCCTTCTTCGCGCGCTGGTTCGCCTGAACGACGAGGACACTCCCCATGGCCATGTCGGCCGCCGAAATCGAGGACATGATCAAGTCCGCCCTGCCGGACGCGCGGATTACCGTGGAAGACCTCGCCGGCGATGGCGAGCACTATGCCGCCACCGTCGTCAGCGAGCAGTTCCGCGGCCTCTCGCGGGTGCGCCAGCACCAGCTCGTCTATGCCGCCCTGCAAGGGCGGATGGGCGGCGTGCTGCACGCCCTCGCGCTGCAGACCTCGGCGCCCGAGTAACGCCCGGCGCCCTTTTTCCCCAGGAGACATCCCATGAGCCAGGCCACCGAAAATCCGGCCTTCGCCAGCATCAAGACCGCCGTCGAGGAAAACCCCGTCATGCTCTTCATGAAGGGCACGGCGATGTTCCCGCAATGCGGCTTCTCCGCCCGCGTGGTGCAGATCCTCACCCACATGGGCGTGCCCTTCAAGACCGCGAACGTGCTCGAGGACCCCGAGCTGCGCGACGGCATCAAGCAGTTCTCCAACTGGCCGACGATCCCGCAGCTCTACGTCAAGGGCGAGTTCGTCGGCGGCTGCGACATCGTGACCGAGATGTTCCAGTCCGGCGAGCTGCAGACGCTGTTCGACCAGAACGGGATCGCCAGGACCGGCGCCTGACCGCTTGCGGCGGGGCGTGACTCTCCCGCGCCGACCGGGAGGTTGCGGCCATGCCGCGTGAAGGCCGCCGCCGCTTCGGCTTCGTCACCGACGAGTGGCCGCGCGCGGGTGCCGCCGGCCATCTCGCCTACAATCACGCGCTGATCGCCCATCTGCGCGAGGCCGGGCACACGGTCGATCTCTATCTCACCCGACCGCGCCTGCCCTGGCCGGTGATGCGCCTGCCGCCCGGCGCCGGCGCCGTGTCCGGCCCGCGCCTCGTGCGCCTCGGCCGCACCCTCCTCGCCGCCGAGCCGCGCGCCGCCGCCGCCGCCCTGATGCGCCGCCTCGCCCCCGCCGCCGTCCCGCGCCGCCGCGCCAACGATGTCGTGCTCGGCGCCGCCATCACCCCGGCGGAAGCCGGCTGGATCGCCGCGCGCCTCGCCGCCGCCAGGCCCGACGCGATCCTGATCGACACCATCTTCCGCGCCCGCCTGCTCGACGAACCGGCCCTCGCCGGCATCCCCTCGGTGCTGCTGACGCACGACCTGTTCCACCGCCGCCACGCGGCCCTTCGCC
>NZ_JFHO01000138.1:0-5709 GCF_000724705.2 Acidiphilium sp. JA12-A1 | reverse complement strand
GCGCTGGTGCGCGACCTCGTCAGCCGCCATCTCGGCGTGCTGCGCGACGCCGCCGGCCTGTCCCACCTGATCGAGCGCCTCGCCCCGCTGGCGCCGGCGCACGATGCCGCGCTGATCGGCCTGATGATCGGCGTCGCGGCGCTCGACCGCGCCGAAAGCCGCGGCGCCCATGCGCGGACCGACGCGCCCTCCCGCGCCGCGCAGCCGCGCCATTCCGATCTCACCCAGGCGGCCGCCCTCGCCCGCGCCGCCGCCCTCGCGCAAAGGCCCCACGCCGCATGACCCCGTTGCCCCGCATCATGATCGAACCCGCGGTCCGCGCCGCCCTGCTCGAGGATCTCGGCCGCGCCGGCGACATCACCGCCGAGGCGGTGATCCCGGACGACAGCCGCGCCGCCGTCGCCTTCGTCGCCCGCGAGCCGGGGACGATCGCCGGCCTCGGCTGCGCCGCCATCGCCTTCGACCTGCTCGATCCATCGCTGGCGCTCGACATCCTCATCCCGGATGGCAGCGCCGTCGCGCCCGGCGACGTGATCGCGCGGATCGAGGGGAAGGCGCGCGCCATCCTCTCCGCCGAGCGGACGGCGCTCAACTTTCTCGGCCAGCTTTCGGGCGTCGCTACCGCCACAGCCGGCATCGCTGCCGCGATCGCCCATACCGGGGCGCGGATCACCTGCACGCGCAAGACCATTCCCGGCCTACGGGCCTTGCAGAAATACGCCGTGCGCTGCGGCGGCGGCGCCAATCACCGCTTCGGGCTCGACGACGCGGTGCTGATCAAGGACAACCACATCGCCATCGCCGGCGGCGTCGGCCTCGCGGTGCGCCGCGCCCGTGCCGCGGTCGGCCATCTGGTGAAGATCGAATGCGAGGTCGACCGGCTCGACCAGCTCGCCGAGGCGCTGGAGGCCGGGGCGGACGCCGTCCTGCTCGACAACATGGACCCCGCCACGCTGCGCCGCGCCGTCGCGATGGCGAAGGGCCGCGCGATCACCGAGGCCTCCGGCCGGATCACCCCGGAGAGCGCCCCCGCCATCGCCGAAACCGGGGTCGACCTGATCTCGGCGGGGTGGCTCACCCACAGCGCGCGGGTGCTGGATATCGGGCTCGATTTCATGACATAAGCGCGCATGAACCGCGCTCCCTTCACCATCGCCATCCTGCTCGGAATCGCCGGGCTGATCCCCTTCCTCGCCGGCCTCGCCGTCATCGTCACCGACCCGACGCGCGCCCCGGTCGCGACCACGGTGATGATCGATTACGGCGCCTGCATCCTCGCCTTTCTGGGCGCGGTGCACTGGGGCTTCGCGCTGGAGCCGGGCGGCGTGGTTCCCGAGGCGCGGCTGAACAACCAGCGCCTGCTGTTCGGCGTGCTGCCGGCGCTGGTCGGCTGGCTGGCGCTGCTCGTCCTCTCGCTGGCGCAGGCCCCGCGCCTCGCCATCGCGATCCTGATCGCCGGCTTCTTCGCCACCATCGTGGCAGAGACGGTCGGGCGCGGGCGCGACATCGTGCCGGGGAACTACCTCGCCCTGCGCTGGGCGATCTCGATCGTCGTGCTCGCGGTGCTGATCGTCGCGCTGTTCATCGAGGCTGTGGGCATGCGCCAGGGCTGAGCCTCCCGGATGAACGCAATTTCATCCGGCGGTAAAGCGCCATCGCCGAATTCCGCCGCATTCTCCTGCCAGATTGCGATCATCGATCAGGAGATGCCTACATGAAGCGAACCAGCATCATCGTCGGCGGCGCGATGGCCGCCTGTGTCGCCTTCGCCGCGACCGGCGTCGCCCACGCGGACTGGGATGGCGGCCCGAGCTTTTCGATCGGCATCGCCGGTCCGCCGGCCTATTACGCGCCGCCCCCGCCGGTCTATTACGCGCCGCCGCCGCCGCCCCGCTATTACGCGCCGCCGCCGCCAGCCTATTATGCGCCGCCGCCGCCGGCCTACTACGCGCCATCCTTCCCGGCAGGCCTGTCCTTCGGCTTCAGCCTGCCGCTCGGCGGCGACGACGATCGCTGATCACACCGGGCATCACACCGGCGGTTCGCCCCGGACCGGCGTGATGCCCTCCGCCGCGATCAGCGACTCCGCCTCGCCGATCGCGGCCTCCAGCGCCTCGACATCCGTGCCCTTGACGACGACGGCCACCCCGCTGCCGGACTCGCGGTAGAACGGATAGCTGCCGACATCGACCTGCGGATACCGCGCCTGGATCGCCGAAAGTCCGGCGGCGATGCTGCCTTCCTTCACCCGCAGCCCGTGCACCGCCCGCATCGCGATCGGCGTGCCGCGCGCCAGCACCGTCTCCAGCCCCGCGAACATCGCCTGCATGATCCGCGGCACGCCGGCCATCACATGCACGTTGCCGATGGAGAACCCCGGCGCGATCGAGACCGAGTTGGGAATCGGCACGGCGCCGCGCGGCAGCATCGCCATGCGCTGCCGCGCCTCGTTGAACTGCTCGCGGCCGAGATGCCGCTCCAGCGCGTCCCAGCTTTCCTGGTGCTTTTCCCAGGGCACGCCGAAGGCGGCGGCGATGCACTCGCTGGTGATGTCGTCATGCGTCGGCCCGATGCCGCCGGTGGTGAACACGTTGTCATAGGCGGCGCGCAGCTCATTGACCGCGCGGATGATCCGCTCGGCGACATCCGGCACCACCCGCACCTCTTCCAGCCGGTGGCCGAGCGCGGCCAGGCGGCCGGCGATGAATTTCGTGTTCACGTCCTGCGTGCGGCCGGAAAGGATCTCGTTGCCGATGATCAGGATGGCGGCGGTGGGATTGCTGGGCATGTCGGTCTCCCGGATCACAGAAAATCGCGCAGCAGCGGCAGCAGCGGTCGGTCGGCCGGCGGCATCGGATATTCGTCGAGCCGGTCCGGCGGCACCCAGGCCAGCGCCTGGCCCTCGCGCGGCTCGGGCGTGCCGCTCCAGCGGCGGGCGAGGTAGAGCGGCATCAGCAGATGAAACTGGTCATAGGCGTGCGAGGCGAAGGCGAACGGGGCGACATCCTCCTCGCGGAGCAAAATACCGAGTTCCTCCTCCATCTCCCGCACCAGCGCCCGTTCGGGGGTTTCGCCGGGTGCGAGCTTGCCGCCCGGAAACTCCCACAGCCCGGCCATCTTCTTGCCGGGCGGGCGGCGGGCGAGCAGGATCCGCCCCTCGATATCGACCAGCGCGCAGGCGGCCACGAGCACCAGCGGCTTCGCGGCGGCGGGCGCGGCCACCGGCTCGGGCGCGGCAAGGTGGCGCAGCGCCAGCGCCTCCCGGGTGATCGCGTAACGCATCACCGGCAGGCTCGCGCCGGGCTGGCCGATGAACTTCGCATGGCCGCGCCCCGTCGGGCTGAACCCGGCGCGTTCGAGCAGCGCGATCGAGGCCGCGTTGTCGGCGGCCACCGTCGCCTCGATCGTCGCGATCGGCAGCTCGGCGAACCCCCAGTGCAGCAGCTCGGCGACGGCCGCCCCCGCATGGCCGCGGCGCCAGAACCGGCGGCCGATCCAGTATCCCAGCGCAGCGCTGCCCCGCGCGGCATCGAGGCGCAGCCCGGCGCTGCCGATCATGCTGCCATCCGCATCGAGAATCGCGAATTCGTGGGCGCGCCCGGCGGCACGGTCGGCCACCGCCGCGGCCACCCAGGCCTCGGCGGTCTCCAGCGGGTAGGGAAACGGCGCTTCCGGCAGCCGGCGGCAGATGTCCCAGTCGTTGATGAGCTGGTGGAAGCGGGCGGCATCCTCCTGCTGAAGCGGCCGCAGCACGGCCGTTCCGACGGTTTCCCTGGTGGCGCTATCCGGCACGCAAAACCCCCGCACTGTCTCCTGGCCGCACCGGGATAGCTTGTCCGGCGCGCGGCCGAAAGGGCGATCCACGGTTTGACGGTTGATTTGCCGGCCGCGGGCGCGCAATTCTCCCATCATGGATACCGCGACCCCCTCAGCCGAAGCCATCCTCCGCACCGCCGCCGGCCGGGCGCGCGCCGCCATGCGCAGCCTCGCGGCGATGCCGGCGGCCCGGCGCGATGGCGCGCTGCGCGCCGCCGCCGCCGAGCTGCGCATTCACGCCGTGAACATCCTCGCCGCCAATGCGCGCGACCTCGACAGTTTCGAGGGCCCGCCGGCGATGCGCGACCGGCTGCTGCTGAACGAGGCGCGCATCGAGGCGATCGCCGCCGGAATCGACGCCATCGCCGACCTGCCCGATCCGCTCGCCGGCAGCCTCGCCGAATGGACGCGCCCCAACGGCCTCGTCATCCGCCGCGTGCCGCAGCCGCTCGGCGTGATCGGCATGATCTACGAAAGCCGCCCCAATGTCGGCGCCGATGCCGCGGCGATCTGCATCAAGTCGGGCAACGCGGTGATCCTGCGCGGCGGCTCCGAAAGCTATCATTCGAACACCGCGATCTATCTCGCGATGACCAAGGGCCTGCGCCAGGCCGGATTTCCCAACGGCACCGTGCAGATCGCCCCGAATATCGACCGCGCCTTCGTCGCCGCGATGCTGGGCGCCTCCGGGCAGATCGACCTCATCATCCCGCGCGGCGGCAAGTCGCTGGTCGAGCGCGTGCAGCGCGAGGCAAGGGTGCCCGTGCTCGCCCATGCCGAGGGGCTCAACCACACCTACATCCACGCCGAGGCCGATGCCGAGATGGCCCGAACCGTGCTCGCCAACGCGAAAATGCGCCGGACCGGCATCTGCGGCGCCACCGAAACCCTGCTGATCGACGCGGCGATCGCCCCCGCCCTGCTGCCGCGCCTCATCGAGGATCTCGCCGCCCTCGGCTGCGGCTTCCGTGCCGACGACCGCGCGCGGGCGATCGTGCCGAGCCTGCCGGCCGCCGGCCCGGCGGATTTCGACACCGAATGGCTCGACGCGATGCTCTCGGTCAGCGTCGTCGACGATCTCGATGCAGCGCTCGACCACATCGCCCGGCACGGCTCGTCGCATACCGAGGCGATCGTCACCGAAAACGCCGATGCCGCCGCCCGCTTCCTCGCCGGCACCGACAGCGCGGTGGCGATGTGGAACGCCTCGACCCAGTTCTGCGACGGCGGCGAATTCGGCTTCGGCGCCGAGATCGGCATCGCCACCGGGCGAATCCACGCCCGCGGCCCGATCGGCCCGGCGCAGCTGACGACCTTCCGCTATCACGTCGTCGGCACCGGCCAGGTGCGTCCCTGAGCACAGACCGGCTGCCCCGCTTCGGCGACCGCAGGCCGCTCCGCATCGGCCTGCTCGGCGGCAGCTTCAACCCCGCGCATGAAGGCCATCTCCACGTCGCGAAGGCGGCGCGCCGCGCCCTGCGGCTCGATCAGGTCTGGCTCATGGTCTCGCCCGGCAATCCGCTGAAGCGCCGCGCCGACATGGCGCCCTTCGCCGAACGCCTCGCCTCCGCGGCGCGCCTTGCCGACGGACGCCGCCTGGTCGCGACGGGGATCGAATCCGCGCTCGGCACCCGCCGGACGGCGGACACCCTGGCCCAGCTCCGCCGCCGCTTTCCCCGCGCGCGATTCGTCTGGATCATGGGAGCGGACAACCTTGCCCAGCTCCCCCGCTGGCACCGCTGGCGGGACATCGCCGCCGCCGTGCCGATCGCCGTGCTGCCGCGCCCGGGCGAAACGCGCGCCGCGCTGGCCGGGCGGGCCGCCCATGTGCTACGGCATGCGCGGATTGCCGCGCGCCGGGCGGCAAGCCTCGCCGGCAGCCCGCCGCCGGCG
>NZ_JFHO01000139.1:0-3542 GCF_000724705.2 Acidiphilium sp. JA12-A1 | reverse complement strand
GCCGGCATAGCGTTCGACGCGGGTGACGACGGCTTGATCGCGCAGATCGATCTTGTCGTAGCGCTGCGCGAGGCGCTGATCCGCGTCAGTCAGCCCGGCACGGCAGTGCTGGCAATGCGCCGCCTTCGCGATCACCGTCTGATCGGGGTTCTCGGCAAGCAAGCGACCGCCACCCTCACGGCCGAGACTGCCTTTGCGGGGCCCCTTGCGCGGACTTTTCTCGGGCCGGTTTGGCTTCTGCCCGCGCGATGGCGGCAGGCTCGAATTGTCCGGCCGCTTCGGCGGTTCGTTTAGCCGCGCCTCCAACTCCGCAATCCGGCGTTCCGCATCCGAAAGCCGGATTGCCAGTTCCGCGTTCCTGCGCTCGGATGATTGCAACGCGTCCCATAGCGCGCGGATCAGCGCGTCTTTCTCAGCGTGCGATAGGAGAGACAGGTCAGGAAGCTCGTTCACGCCTCCCGTCGAATCGTATCCGCCGTGGTCACGTCAATTCACAATCGATTCAACTTATCGACGGACCAGGATGAGCAGATACGAGGCCGACATAGGCGTCGGTCTGCGGGTGGAAGTAATAGGGCGCGTAGACGATGAACTGCGCAGCCGGGTCGGTCTTGAGGTGGACGCCGGTCTGAACGTTGGTATTGCCGTAGAAATACCCGTCGGCCCAGACCTCTAGATCAAGCCGCTTGCCCTTGGCCTGACCGAAGACCTTGTGCATGTAGCCGATTTCGAAATTGTTCACCCAGTTGTTGGTGCTCGCGTTGAGCGCGATGCTGGGGTTGTAGGAGCCCGAGGGCGGGCTGAGGAAGTAGGCCAGCACCACGGTTTCATCCTGGCTCGGATGATTGACCGGGTAGAGGAAGGCGGAAAGTTGCGGCTCGGCGAAGCCGCTCTGGTGCGACACACTGCCGCCGCCAACCTCCTGGTTGCCGAGGAAGGAGACATAGGGGGCGATGACCTGAACGCCCCAGGGCATGCCGTCGATCGGGCTGAACGTGTGGACGAAGCGCAGCACCGGCACGTCGGTCTGGATATGGGTGTTGCCGAGCTTGGTGCCGTTCGCCGTGTAGAATGTGCTCGCCGAGGCGAACTGGTTGTAGAGGAAGGCGACGCTGACATTGGGTGGCGGCGCGGGACCGTCATAGGGCAGCGGACCGCCGGCGCGGGCCGGCTGCATCATCGACGAGACGGCAAGCGCCACGCCGAAGGCCGCACCAGCGGCGACGCCCACGGACCTCGTGACTTTTCCTGAAAAATATTCGAACATTTGGACTGTCTCCTGTTGTTGTTGAGTTATTCTTTTCTGAATATTCATGCCCTCGGCCCATCGGCCCGGCAATGTCCTGTCATTCGACAAGATGGCGAGATTGTAATTTTTCCCTTTTTTGTGTCCATTTTGCCACATAAGACGCTGAATATTCGGTTTTTATAGATAACCCGTACCCGCTTCAGCCGCGAAACGGGTCGGCGTGCCGTCCCAGATGATGCGGCCATGCTCGATCACATAGATGCGATCGGCATGCGGCAGGGCGAAGGTGACGTTCTGCTCGCCGAGGAGAACCGTAATGTCGGTCGTCTCGCGCAGGCGGGACAGTGCCTCGGAGAGCTGGCCGAGGATCACCGGAGCGAGGCCGAGAGTCGGCTCGTCGAGGACGAGCAGGCGCGGCTTGAGCATCAGCGAGCGGGCGATGGCGAGCATCTGCTGCTCGCCGCCGGAAAGGGTGCGCGCCTCCTGGGTGCCGCGCACGCGCAGGATGGGGAACAACTCGTGCAACCAGTCGAGCCGGGACGAGCGCTCACCGGGTGGCAGACGCTGGCCGGCGAGTTCGAGATTCTCGGCGACCGACAGGCGGCCGAACAGCTCGCGGGTTTCCGGGCACTGGACGATGCCGGCGCGGGCGATTTCCGCCGCCGATTCGCGGCCGCGCGTCGCGCCGTCCCAGCTGATCGCGCCGCGGAACGGGACGAGGCCGGAAATCGCGTTGAACAGCGAGGTCTTGCCGGCGCCGTTGAGGCCGACGATGGAGACGAACTCACCCTCGTGAACGGTGAGGGAGACATTCTCCAGCGCCTGCGCCTTGCCGTAGAAGACGCTGACATCCTTGACCTGGAGCAGTACCTTGTGGGCGGCGATCTCGGCCTCGGGGCGTTCGTGGGTCTCGATGCCGCCGCCGAGATAGACGCGGCGGACGGTTTCATCCCGCATCACCTGCTCGGAGGAGCCCTCGGCGATCTTCTCGCCGAGATAGAGGGCGAGCACGCGGTCCGCCAGGGAGGCGATGCTCTTGACGTTGTGGTCGACCAGCATGACGGCGCGGCCCTGGTCGCGGAAGCGGCGGATCAGGGCGGAGAAATCGTGCACCTCGGTGCTGGTCAGGCCGGCGAAGGGTTCGTCGACCAGGACCACGCGGGGGTCGCGCGCGATGGCCTTGGCGAGTTCCATCCGCCGCAGATCGGCGAAGGGAAGCGTCGCCGGCAGGCGGTCGAGCACGTCGCCGAGACCGCATTCCTCGCCGATGCGCCGCGCCGTATCGATCGCGCCGGGCGGTGGGCGGAGGCGGCTGAGACTGTCGGGCAGCAGGCCGAGCAGGATGTTTTCCAGCACCGTTTGCAGCCGCAGCGGGCGGGAGTGCTGGAAAACGATGCCGACCCCGGCGCGGGCGATGTCGTAGGTTGGGCGGCCGGCGATGTCCTCGCCGTCGAGCAGGATCTGCCCGGCGGTGGGGCGGACCACGCCCATGATCATCTGCATGACCGTGGACTTGCCCGAGCCGTTCGGCCCGATCAGGCCGAGGATCTCGCCGGGATAGAGGTTGAAGTCGAGCGACTTGACGGCGATCAGGCGTAAGAGGGGCAAAAATGTGGGTGACCGTACATTTTTTCCTTGCACCGATTCGGCGCAGGGGAGTCTTTGGGTCATGTGCCTCCGTCCGTCACCCTTTCCGCGCTGAGCCGTGCAGAGCTTGAAGCTCTGCTGGTCGAACTGTTCGGTGAGATCGCCAGCCTGAAGGTGATCGTTGCTGAATTGCGCGAAGAGAATGCGCGACTGAAGGGTCTGAAGGGTCGCCCGCATATCAAACCGAGTGGCATGGAAAAAGGAACAGCGCCGCCGAAGCCCCAGAAGCAGGAGAAGCGTCCCGTTCGGGGCAAGGTCTCACCCCGGGTCAAAGTCGAAGAAAAGGTGATCGGGATTGAGGTCCCGCCAGGAGCTGTTTTCAAAGGTCATGAACCTTTTCTGGTCCAGGACCTCGTGATTTCGGCGACGGCGACCCGTTACCTGCGAGAGCGCTGGATAACGCCGGATGGCCGGACGATCCTGGCACCATTGCCTCAAGGAACCGCAGGCCATTTCGGTCCGGAACTACGCCGCTTCGTGCTGGTGCAATATCATCAGGGTCAATCGACGATGCCGCGGTTGCTCGCCTTGTTGCGATCGCTGGGGATTTCGATCTCGAAGCGGCAGTTGGTTCGCCTGTTGAACGAGAACCATGAGGCGTTCATCGCTGAAGCTCRGGATGTTCTGCGTGCGGGACTGGAAACAT
>NZ_JFHO01000140.1:0-8569 GCF_000724705.2 Acidiphilium sp. JA12-A1 | reverse complement strand
GAGGGGCTGCTCAAAGCGCAGTCCCGACAGCCAGCGCCGTGCATCAACGTCCAGGCTTGACGACTGTAGTGTGCCCCATGACGCAGCAGGAAGCCGGACAGCTGCTGGCGCGCCTGCCGWMGTGCTCGCACCGCCATCAATCGAGTCCGGACCAGGTCACGGATCGCTTCATGCGCCGGATCCGGCACCCAGACCGCCGTCAATTCCCCCGCCCGATGCAGCCTGGCCAGGTTCACCGCATCCCGACGATCCGTCTTGATCCGTTCCCCCGGCTTGCGAGGGATCAGCGACGGCGCCACCACCACGCAGTCATGCCCGGCCGCCGTCAGCTGTCGCTGGATCCCGTAGCCACATGGACCCGCTTCATAGCAAAATCGCAGTTCCCCGCCCACGCGCTGCAACTTCGTCACCACCCTCGTCAGCGCCCTCCGGGGTGTTCGCGATCCGGCCATACTCGCGCACGTCATCGCGGCCGCCAGATTCCGCCAGCGCGACCGTGATCGTCTCCTTGTGCACGTCCAGCCCGATAAAAGTGATATGCTTTCCCATGACCCGTCTCCTATGCATTGAGGCTCGGCACCGGACCTCCCGGCGCAACCCTCGGAAACCTGCATACTGCGAGACGGGTCACCCCAATCTCAGGCGAACATCTGGTCTAGCCGGCGAGGGCCTGGGCGCGGACGAGGCGGGCGAAGGCGCCATCGCCGGCGATGAGGTCTTCATGCGTGCCGGACTCGACCACCGCGCCATCCGCCATCACCACGATGCGGTCGGCGTCGCGCACGGTGGCGAGGCGGTGGGCGACGACGATGGTGGTGCGGCCGCGGCGCAGGCGGGCGAGCGCTTGCTGCACGGCGGCCTCGCTCTCGGCATCGAGCGCGCTGGTCGCCTCGTCGAGGAGCAGGATCCGCGGGTCGCGCAGCAGGGCGCGGGCCAGGGCCACGCGCTGGCGCTGGCCGCCCGACAGGCGCTGGCCGTTGACGCCGACGCGGGTTTCGAATCCTTCGGGAAGGTCCGCGATGAAGCCGGCCGCCGCCGCCTCGGCCGCGGCGCGGATTTCGTCGATCGAGGCGCCCCTGCGGCCCATCGCGATATTGGCGGCGATCGTGTCGTCGAACAGCAGGGCATCCTGGCCGACATAGGCGATCGCGCCGCGCAGGGAGTCGAGGGAGACGGCGGAAATGTCGGCCCCGTCGATCAGGATGGCGCCGCGATCGGCCTCGTAGAGCCGGGGCAACAGGGCAAGCGCCGTCGACTTGCCGGCGCCGGACGCGCCGACCAGGGCAAGGGTGCGGCCGGGTTCGGCGACGAAGGAGAGATCGCGCAGGCCGGGCCGGCCATCCGGATAGGCGAAGCCGACATGGCGGAACTCGACCCGGCCGGGACCGGGCGGCAGTTCGACCGCATCGGGCCGGTCGGCCACGACCGAGGGTTCGTCGATGACATGGAACACGCGTTCGAGCCCGGCCATGCCTTCCTGCACCGCGGCGTTCATCGTGCCGAGGGCGCGCAGCGGGCGGGAGGCGATCAGCAGGGCGGCGACGAAGCCGGTGAAATTGCCGATGCCCGAGGCGCCCGCCGCGTGCCGCCAGCCGGCGAACCCGATGACGAGGGCGATGGCGAGGCCGCCGAGGACTTCGAGCACCGGGTCGAGCGCGGCGCGGCCGCGGATCATGCGCATCAGGGCGCGGTAGAGGTGCTCGAAGGCGCGCTCCGCCCGTCGGCGCTCGTCTTCCTCGAGGCCATAGGCGCGGACGGTGCGGGCCTGGGCGAAGCTTTCGTTGAGCAGGGCGGCGGTTTCGCCCATCCGCTCCTGCATGCCCCCCGAGGCGCGGCGGATGCGGCGGCCGATCTTCTGGATCGGCAGGCCGGCGAGCGGGTACAGCAGGGCGGCGATGAGGCTGAGTTCCCAGTCGATCCACAGCATGGTGCCGACCAGGCCGATCAGCGTGAAGAAATCGGCGATGCCGTTCACGGCGCGGCTCATCGCCTCGCGGATCACGGTGGCGTCGGTGGTGAAGCGGGCGGCGAGCGCCGCGGGAGCCTCGCGGTCGATCCGCGCGAGTTCGGCGCCGGTCAGATGATCGAACATCGAGACCTGCAGGCGGCGGATGGTGCCGAGCACGACCTGCTGGGTGAGCAGGGTCTGGGCATACTGGGCGAGCGCCTTGACCATGGTGACGGCGAGCACGATCAGCGGCACCTGGTAGAGGATGCGCGGGTCGCGCCGGGCGAACATGGTGAAGGCGCGGTCGATCAGCGCGGGGTAGAGCGCCGTGGTGCCCGACATGATCAGCGTGGCGACGATGATGAGCGCGACGCGACCGCGATAGGCGCTGACATGTTGCCGCCACAGCCGCCGCGCGAGCGCGATGCTGCTGCCGGTTTCCATCATGGGAGATCCATTTCCGCTTGCGATGCCCCGTTACTGGCGCGCCGCCGGGTTCGCGTCAATCGCCGGGCCGGCGGGCGGCGGCGCGTGATGGCCGCTGACATCGTCGCCGGCGGCGGGCGAGAGCCTGGCGCAGACCGGCACCGAGAGTCCGCCGATCGCGCTGACGATGAGGAAGGCCCAGCCGTAATCGGCGATCGAGGGCTCGGCGTGGCCGGCGAAGATCGTGGTGAATTCCAGCGCGCCGGCGGCGACCGAGATGCCGAGGGTGAGGGTGATCTGCTGGAAGGTGGCGTAGAAGCTGGTGGCGGCGCTCATGCGGCTGCGCGGCACGTCGGCATAGGCGATGGTGTTGAGGGCGGTGAACTGGAGGGAGCGGAACACGCCGCCGACCAGCAGCACGGCATCGAGCGCGAGTTCGGGCCAGCCGGGGCGGAAGGCGGCGCAGGCGGCGGTGAAGACCACGGCGAGGCCGCCGAACAGCATCATCGCCACGCGGAAGCCGAGGCGGCGGAGGATGGGCTCGGCGAGCGGCTTCATCGCCAGCGCGCCGACCGCCGCGGCGAAGGTGATGGTGCCGGATTTCGCCGCCGAATCGCCGAAGCCGAGCTGGAGCATCAGCGGCAGCAGGAAGGGCATCGCGCCGGCGAGGACGCGGAAGAAGCTGCCGGCGATGGTGGAATTGGCGAAGGTGTCGATCCGCATCAGCGTGAGATCGAGGATCGGGTGCGGGTGGCGGCGGGCATGGCGCCAGTAGGCGAGCGAGGCGACGGCGCCGGCGGCGAAGCAGCCGAGGCTCCAGCCGAGCGGGATGAGTCCGCGGCCGATCGTCTCGAAGCCGGACATAAGCAACGCCATGGCGAGGCCGCTCCAGACGAGGCCGGCAATGTCGAGCCGGCCGGCGTGCTCGGCGTCCTTCACCTCGCGGACGTGGAGGGTGACGGCGACGATGCCGATCAGGCCGATGGGAACGTTGATGTCGAAGGTCCAGCGCCAGGAGAGATAGGTGACGATGAAGCCGCCGAGCGGCGGGCCGATGATCGGGCCGAGCAGCGCCGGCATGGTGAGCCAGGAGGTGGCCGCGATCATGTCGCGCCGGCGGACGGATTTCAGCAGCAGCAGCCGGCCGACCGGCACCATCATGGCGCCGCCGAGCCCCTGGAAGATGCGCGCGGCGATGAGTTGGCCGAGACTCTGCGACAGGCCGCAGAGGATCGAGCCGATGGTGAAGACCAGGATCGCGGCGCGGAAGACCGTGCGGCTGCCGAAGCGGTCGGCGAACCAGCCGGAGGCGGGGATGAAGATCGCGAGCGACAGCAGGTAGGAGGTGAGCGCCAGGCTCATGTGCAGCGGGTCGGCGTGGAAGCTCTTCGCCATCGCCGGCAGGGCGGTGGCGACGATCGTGCCGTCGAGATTCTGCATGAACAGCGCGGTGGCGACGATCAGCGCGGTCAGGCGCATCTGGCTCGGGCTGAGCGTGGCGGCTTCGTCCTCGGGCTCGGTGTCCATTCTCCTCAGCCCTTCGGCGCCGCCTTTCCGGGCACCGCTTGCGGGGATGCGGGCCAGACCAGCGGCGGGACCGTGGTGAGCTTCGTGCCGTTGGCCGAAACGGCGCCATGGGCGAGGACGAAATCGACCGCGAGGCGCTGGCCGCCCTTCGGCCCGCGGGTGAAATAGGGCGCGGCGGCGGTGGTCAGGGCGCTGATGTCGCCGGTGAGGGAGGGATAATGCGTCGAGAGCGCGCCGAGGGCGGCGCCGAGTCCGTCGGCGACGAGATGCAGCCTTCCCTTCGGCTGGGCGCCGGCATCGAAGCCGAAGCTGCCCGTGCCGTGGGCATCGAGCGGGCCGACCGTGAGGCCGAAATCGTAGGTGCCGTGGCCGCCGCCCTGCGCCCAGCGATGCAGCGCCGGGCCGAGCTGCCGCCACAGCGCCGGGAGGTTGGCGGCCGCGCCGGGGGCCAGCCAGCGGGCGCCGGGCGGCAGGGTGAGCCGCGCCGGCAGCGCGGCGGCGGGGCCGGAGAGCGCGAGATCGACGCTGAGCGCGGTGAGCTTGCCGCCGAACGGCAGGTTGCCGAGGGTGACGAAGAGCGGCGAGAGCGCGAGGCCACGCAGCGATTCGTGCAGCGTGGCGGCCATGGAATCCGGCCCGGCATCCGGATTGCGGGTGCCGCTGGCATCGATCGCGGCGACGCTGACCAGGGTGAAATTGGTGTTCTCGCTGTCGACCCGCAGGTCGGTCGCGTGGAAGGCGCCGGCGCGCAGCGGATCCGGCGCGTGGTGCAGCAGGTCCGCGAGATCGAACCGGTCATCGGCGGCGATGCTGCCGAAGCGCAGGGTGAAGGAGGGGCCGCCTTCGAGGGCCATGCGCCAGACGGTGGCGAAACCGAGATCGAGCGTCAGCGGGGCGGCGGGATGCACCACGAGATCGACCGCGGGGATTTCCAGCGTCGGTGCCGGGCCGTCGGCGACGGGCGGCGTCAGGCGGAGATCGGCGACCCGCACATCGGCGACGAACGGCGAGGTGCCGCGCGTGACGGCGCCGTGGCTGACCGTCCAGCCGGCCGCGTGCAGGCGGGCCGCCGCCTGGTCGACGGCGAGGGCGAGCCGGCTTTCGGCATACCACCACAGGCCGAGCCAGCCCAGGGCGGCGAGCACGACGACGAGGGAGAGAAAACGGACAAGCCTCCGCATCTTGCGTCCTTTCATGTGCGCGGGACCAGTCTAGCGGGGGTGCCGGGCAAAGGCCAAACCGGCGGGCCGCACGGTTTACCGGCGGCGCGGCGGCGGTTAAACCGAAAGCGAAACAGGGAGCCGGATGACGATGACGGAACCGAGGATTGCGGTTCTTCTGCCCTGCCATAACGAGGCGGCGGCCATCGGCGCCGTGGTGCGCGCCTTCCGGACCGCCCTGCCCGGCGCGGACATCTACGTGTTCGACAACAATTCGACCGACGATACCGCCGCGATCGCGCGCGGGGCGGGCGCGATCGTCCGGCGGGAGGCGCTGCAGGGCAAGGGCCACGTGGTCCGGCGGATGTTTCGCGACATCCAGGCCGATCTCTACGTGATGGCGGATGGCGACGACACCTATGACGCCGCGCTGGCGCCGGCGATGATCGCACTGGCCCGGCGGGGGCCTTACGATCTCGTGAACTGCGTGCGGCGGGAGACCGACGCGGCCGCCTATCGCGGCGGCCACAGGCTGGGCAACCGGCTGCTGACGGGGGCGGTGCGGGCGATTTTCGGCGACCGGGTGGAGGACATGCTGTCGGGCTACAAGGTGCTGTCGCGCCGGTTCGTGAAGTCGTTCCCGGTGCTCGCCACCGGATTCGACATCGAGACGGAACTCGCGGTGCATGCGCTCGAACTCGCCCTGCCCATCGCCCATGTCGAGGGCGATTACCGGCCGCGCCCGGCGGGCTCGGAGAGCAAGCTCAGGACCTGGCGCGATGGCTGGCGCATCCTGCGGCTGATCCTGCGCCTGCTGCGGCACGAGCGGCCGCTGGCGTTTTTCGGCGCGCTCGGCGGGGCCGCGTTTCTGGTCGCCGCCGTGCTGATCGCCCCGGTGATCGCGACCTATCTGCGCACCGGCCTCGTGCCGCGGCTGCCGACCGCCGTGCTGGCCACCGGCATCGTGCTCGCCGGGGCGCTGAGCCTGACCACCGGCATCATTCTCGACACGGTGACGCGCGGGCGGCGGGAGACGCGGTTGCTGGCCTATCTGCGGCATGCCGCGCCGGGGCCTTGACCCCGCCCCCCGATCCGGCGCTTTGTGCGCCGCGATACGTTCCACCGCGACGGGAGTTCCCATGCCCAGCTGCGTACCCTTCGACCAGCTCGAACCCGGCCAGACCGCCTCGCTCGGCAAGACCATCACCGAGGCCGACATCCTGCTGTTTTCCGCCGTGTCGATGGACACGAATCCGGTTCACCTGAACCAGGAGCTCGCCGACGAGACGCTGTTCAAGGGACGGGTCGCGCACGGGATGCTGTGCGGCAGCCTGATTTCGGCGGTGCTCGGCACCGTGCTGCCGGGATTGGGGACGATCTATCTCACGCAGTCGATGCGGTTCCGCGCGCCGGTGCGCATCGGCGACACGGTGACGGCGGAGGTCGAGGTTGCCTCGCTTGATCACGAGAAGAAGCGGGCGACCATGCGCACGCGCTGCTTCGTGCGCGGCAAGGTGGTGATCGAGGGCGAGGCGGTCGTGATTCCGCCGACCGAGGCCGTCGTCGCCGTGGCGCAGAACGAGAAGCGCGCCGCCGAATGATCCGCGTCTTCCACGACTGGAGCGGGATTCCTCCGGAGGCGCGCGGCGCCTCGGTGGCGCTCGGGAATTTCGACGGCATGCATCGCGGGCATGTCGAGGTGCTGCGGGCGGCGCATGCGGCGCGGCCGGACGCACCGCGCGCGGCGCTGACCTTCGCGCCGCATCCGCGCGAGTTCTTCCGCCCGGACGATCCGCCATTCCGGCTGATGCTGGAGGCCGAGCGGGCGGCGGCGCTGGAGGCCGAGGGAATCGAGATCCTCTATGAACTCACGTTCGACCGCGCCTTCTCGCTGCTGAGCGCCGAGGCATTCATCGAGGAGGTGCTCGATCGCGGGATCGGGGCGGCGCACCTCGCCTGCGGGGCGGATTTCGCCTTCGGCCACCGGCGGGGCGGCGATGTCGCCATGCTGCGGGCGGCGGCGGAGGCGCGCGGGATCGGGCTGTCGATCGTGCCGCATCTCGACGATGCCGAAGGGCCGATCTCCTCCAGCCGGATCCGCCGGCTGCTGCAGGACGGGTACCCCGAACGCGCCGCGGCGCTGCTCGGCCGGCCGCACGCGATTCGCGGCGTGGTCGCGCATGGCGACGCGCGGGGACGGACGATCGGCTTTCCCACCGCCAATGTCGCGCTCGGGCGGCACCTCGAACCGGCGCGCGGCGTGTATGCGGTGACGGTGCGGCTGGCCGATGGGCGCATGGTCAAGGGCGTGGCCAATATCGGCCGGCGGCCGACCGTGGCGGAGGGGGCGATCTCGCGGCTGGAGGCGCATCTGTTCGACTTCAGCGGCGACCTCTATGGCCAGGAGATCACCGTGTCGCTCCACCGGTTCATCCGCGACGAGCGGCGCTTCGCCAGTTTCGACGAGTTGCGCGCGCAGATCGCGGCGGACGCGGACGAGGCGCGGCGCCTGCTGAGCACGGTCTGAAACAATCGTTCAAACTCAATTGATTAGATAAATATCCTGAACTGACTCGTCAGGCGCGGCGGAGCGCGCCCTCCCCCACCGTCCAGATCGCGGCATCGCCGAGGGCGGCGAGCTGGTCGCGTTCGGTCGCGGTGCAGAAGACCTGCGCGCCGCCGCGATGCAGGACCTCGCCGAGTGCCGAGCGGTGGGCGGCGTCGAGATGCACGAAGGGTTCGTCGAGCAGCAGGACCGGGGCGGCGCCGCGGGAAATGGCAACCAGGGCGGCGTGGGCCAGCACGATCGCGACCAGCATCGCCCGCTGCTGGCCGGTGGAGGCCAGCGCGGCGGCGAGGCCGCTGGAAGCGTGTTCGAGGCCGAGATCGGCGCGCTGCGGCGAGAGGGCGGCGACCGGCTCGGCGCGGGTCGCGGCATAGCGGCCGCGAAGCCACTCCTCCACCGCCAGGGCGGGGCGGTGCGCGAGTTCGGCGCCGATCGGACAGTCGAGCGACAGCCGCGCGGCGGGGAACGGATCGGCGGCGCCGGCGGCGAGCAGCGCGTTCAGCCGCTCGATCACGTGCAGCCGCGCGGCGGTGAGCGCCGCGGCGTGGCGGGCCATCGAATCCTCGATCGTGGCGAGCCAGAGCGGATCGTAGCCGCCGGCCTCGATCAGCCGGTTGCGGTTCGCCGAGGCGGCCTCGAAGGCGGCGACCTCGCTGGCGTGGCCGGGTTCGAGGGCGAGGACCAGGCGGTCGAGGAAGCGGCGGCGGGCGGAGGCGCCCTCGGTGAACAGGCGGTCCATCTGCGGGGTCAGCCAAAGGCAGGAAAACCGGGCGGCGACGCGGGCGGCGGCGGCCGGTTCGCCATCGAGCAGCAGGCGGCGGCGCTCGCCCTGCCCCGCCTCGATCCCGGTGCCGATCGCGAACCGGCCTTCCGGCCCGTCGATCCGGGCGGCGACGGCCCAGCCGCCGGAGGCGCCGGGCGCGCGGCGGGCGAGTTCGGCGA
>NZ_JFHO01000141.1:0-2878 GCF_000724705.2 Acidiphilium sp. JA12-A1 | reverse complement strand
GCGCCATAGGGCGCGGAGACCGGCGGCAGCGCGGCGGCGGCCGGCGCGGCGGCGGCGAGGCACAGGGCGAGCGCGCCGAGGGCGCGGCGCGGCGCGCGGCGGAGGGCCGCGATGGGAAGCCTTCTCATGCGGCCTTCCTACTCCCGATCCGGCGCGCGGTCACGCCCGCCGGGCGGCCGGCTTGTCGTCGGGGATGGCGGGGACTACAAAAACGTGAAGAGGGGCCGGAACCGGCCCGCAACGACGAGACGTCCACGCATGACCAGCCACCGCCCCGACCCGACCGGCGCCCTGTTCGTCAACGAGGATGCCCGCATCAGGGTGAGCATCCGGGCGATCTTCCTCGAGGACCAGTCCCGTCCGGAGGAGCGGCATTTCGTCTGGGCGTATCAGGTGCGGATCGAGAATGTCGGCCAGGTGACGGCGCAGCTCATGATGCGGACCTGGACGATCACCGACGGCAACGGCCATGTCCAGCACGTTCACGGCCCCGGCGTGGTCGGCGAGCAGCCGGTGCTCGACCCCGGCGACGCCTTCGAATACACCTCCGGCACGCCGCTGGAGACGCCCTCGGGCTTCATGACCGGGATCTTCCACATGGTGGCGGTGGACAGCGGCGAGGAATTCGACGTGCCGACGCCGGGCTTCAGCCTCGACAGCCCGCACGCGGACCAGCGGCGGCACTGAGCCCGCCGGCGGGTTGCCAGTTTCGCACCCCCGACCATATCAGCCTCGAGGCGGGTGGCCGGGCGACGGCCGGATCCGCGCAGGACATGGAGACACGCACGTGGACATTCGCACGCCGCCGGACCAGCTCGACACCACCCTGGAGGACGGCCGCCCCAGCCGCGAGGACGCGGAGGCGGCGATCCGCACGCTGATCCGCTGGGCCGGGGACGACGCCGACCGCGAGGGGGTGCGGGACACGCCGGCCCGCGTCGCCCGCGCCTACGAGGATTTCTTCCGCGGCTATGGCGAGGACCCGGAGGCCATTCTCTCCCGCACCTTCGAGGAAACCGAGGGCTATGACGAGATGGTGCTGCTGCGCGACATCCGCGTGGAATCGCATTGCGAGCACCACATGGTGCCGATCATCGGGGTCGCCCATGTCGCCTACCTGCCGAACCGGCGGGTGGTGGGGATCAGCAAGCTCGCCCGCGTGGTGGACGCCTATGCGCGGCGGCTGCAGATCCAGGAGAAGCTGACGGCGCAGATCGCCAACACGATCAACGAGGTGCTGCAGCCGCGCGGCGTCGCCGTGGTGATCGAGGCGGGGCACGAATGCATGTCGACCCGCGGGGTGCACAAGCCGGGCGTGTCGATGGTGACCAGCCGGATGCTCGGCGCGTTCCGCGACGACCCCTCGACGCGGCGGGAGTTCCTCGCGATGATCCAGGGACGGCGCTGCACCGGCTTCGAGACCTGACCCCGTCGCGCCGCCGCAGGGGCGGCGCGCTAATCTGATCCTGTCGCGGCGCCGCCGGGCGGCGCGCTTGCCTGACCTCGTCGCGCCGCCGCCAAGCGGCGCGCTAATCTGATTCCGTCGCGGCGCCGCCGGGCGGCGCGCGCTCAGTGGCCGAGGGTTGCCATCTGCTCGGGGACGTGGCGGGCGCCGGCGGCGGCGCCGGGCGGGACCGCGCGGGTGAGCCGGCCGAGATCCTCGGCGGAGAGCGGCACGTCGAGCGCGCGGATGTTCTCGTCGAACTCGGCGAGGCCGGTCGGGCCGGGAATCGGCACCACGTCGCTGCCCTGGGCGAGCAGGAAGGCGAGCGCGAGCTGGGCCGGGGTGCAGCGCAGGCGGTGCGCCATGTCCTCGACGATGCGGACGAGGGCGACGTTGCGGTCGAAATTCCCGGCGAAGAAGCGCGGCTGGTTGCGGCGGACGTCGCCTTCGGGCAGGTCGTCCGGCTCGTGCAGGGTGCCGGTGAGCAGGCCGCGGGCGAGCGGCGAGGCGGCGATGAAGCCGATATTCAGCTCGCGCAGGCAGGCCAGCGTGCCGGCCTCGGGGTCGCGGGTGAGGAGCGAGTATTCGCTCTCGACCGCGGCGAGCCGGTGGGTGGCGTGGGCGCGGCGGATCGAGTCGGGCGACGCCTCGGACAGGCCGAGGAAGCGCACCTTGCCCTCGGCGACGAGGCGGGACATCTCGCCCACCGTGTCCTCGACCGGGATGGCGGGATCGACGCGGTGGAGGATCAGCAGGTCGATCACCGGGGTGGCGAGGCGGCGGAGGCTGGCCTCGACGCCGGCGCGCAGATGGGCGGGCGAGCCGTCGATGCCGAGAAAGGCGCCGTCGGCGCCGCGGCGGATACCGGACTTGGTGGCGAGGACGACACGGTCGCGCACCGGGGCGAGGGCGCGGCCGACCAGGCGCTCGTTGGCGCCGAGGCCATAGACATCGGCGGTATCGAAGAAGGTGACGCCGCGATCGACCGCGTGGCGGAGCAGCGCCTCGGCGGCGGCGGAATCGGGTGCCGCGGCGGACTCGGTCAGCCCCATGCAGCCGAAGCCCATGGCCGAGACCACCAGCGATCTGCCCAGCCTGCGTTCGTTCATCGCCTGTCCCCGAGGGTTGCGGCCGCCGCGGCGCTCCGGTGAGAGTGTGGGGAGAGCGGACCGGCTTGGCAAGCGGAAACGCGCTCAGGGCGAGGCGGGCACCAGGCGCGCCGGATGGCGGAGGACGCGCACGCGGGCGCCGCGCCGCAGGGTGGGCGGACCCGGCTCGACCACCGAGACCACGCTGCCATCGGCGAGGCGGACGATGTATTCGGCGGCCGGCGCGGCGGAGGGGGCGGTATCGACGCCCAGCGCGCCGAGCACGATGCGGCGGGCGCCGGGCGCGACCGGGCGGACCGCGACCACCGTGCCGGCGAGGCCGGCG
>NZ_JFHO01000142.1:0-3322 GCF_000724705.2 Acidiphilium sp. JA12-A1 | reverse complement strand
CGACCGGCTCGCGCGGGCCGGCATCCTCGCGGCCGCCGCGGCGGTTGCCCGGCTCCCTGCTGCGGCGGGGGACGGGCTGTTCCTCGGCGGCGGGCGGGGTCTCGGCGCGGGCGGCCGGCTTGGGCGCCTTCTTCGCCGGCGGCGCGGCCTTGGCGGCGGGCTTGCCGCCCCGGCGGCGGCCCCTGGATTCGGCCTCCTCCCACTCGACGGGATCGAGACCGTCCACGGCGAGGCGGGGAATCGGGTGGCCGATCAGCAATTCGATCGCGTCGACCGCGGCGCGGTCGGCCGGCGTGGCGAGGGTCAGGGCGCGGCCCTGCATTCCCGCCCGTCCGGTGCGGCCGATGCGGTGGACGTAATCCTCGGCGTGGTGCGGGACGTCGAAATTGAAGACATGCGACAGGCCGCCGATATCGATGCCGCGGGCGGCGACGTCGGAGCAGACCAGCAGGCGGATCTCGCCGGCCTTGAAGCGCTCGAGGGTCGCGAAGCGGGCGGATTGCGGCATGTCGCCATGCAGCATGCCGGCCGAGAATTTGTGCCGCGTCAGCGACTTGCAGAGAATGTCGACATCGCGCTTGCGGTTGCAGAAGACGAGCGCGTTCTGCACGTCCTCGGTGCGGATCAGCCGGCGCAGGGCCTCGCGCTTGTCGTGCGTGGCGACCAGCGACAGGCCTTCGGTGATCGTGGTGGCGACGGTGGCCGGGCGGGAGACGGTGATCTGCTTCGGGTTCGAGAGGAACGCGTCGGCCAGGCGGCGGATCTCCGGGGCCATGGTGGCGGAGAAAAAGAGCGTCTGCCGCATGGTTGGCAGGAGGGAGACGATCCGCTCGATATCGGGGATGAACCCCATGTCGAGCATGCGGTCGGCTTCGTCGATCACCAGCACCCGCACGTCCGACAGCAGCAGGCCGCCGCGCTCGAAGATGTCGATCAGGCGGCCGGGGGTGGCGATCAGCACGTCGACCCCGCGGGTCAGCACGTCGCGCTGCTCGCCCATGCTCTCGCCGCCGATCAGCAGCGCATGGTTGAGCTTCAGGTGCTTGCCGTACTGGACGAAATTCTCGGCGACCTGGAGGGCGAGCTCGCGCGTCGGCTCGAGGATGAGGGAGCGCGGCATCCGCGCCCGGGCGCGGGAGCCGGAGAGAATGTCGAGCATCGGCAGGGTGAAGCTCGCGGTCTTGCCGGTGCCGGTCTGCGCGCAGCCGAGAACGTCCCGCCCCATGAGCACGGTCGGGATCGCCTGTTCCTGGATCGGGGTCGGGTTCAGATAGCCCTTTTCCTCAAGGGCCTTGAGGATCGGCTCGGACAGGCCGAGCGACGCGAAGCCGGAGGCGGGCGGCGTTTCGGCAGCCTCGGCGGCGGCGTCTTCCTGTGGGTGCGGCACGAAATCCCTGGACTCGGACAATATTCAGACCAATTCGGACAAGAGGAGCAGGAGTGCCCGCATCCGCTCGCTCCCGATTCGTTGCGGAGCGGCCAGACGCGAGACGGGGGCGCAGTTGCGTCTGCCCCGAGATCGTTGATATCCGTTCTGACCGCCGAAAAGTCAAGTGAATGGCGGGCTGGCGCGCGGCCTGCCCGGAACGCCGGGGGCGTGTTAGGCTGGACGCCCCGCCCGCGCCGGAGCGGCCGCGGACGGCACGACGGCGCTGCCCGGAAGGAGACAACCATGGCCCGACTCACCGCGCTTCTCCCGCTGGCCGCCGCCCTGCTGGCGGCACCGCTCGCCGCCGCGGCGGCACCGCACCGGCAAGGCGCGACCACCCTCACCCTCTCGGTGACCGGCAGCGCGCGGCATCTGCCGGATGCGATGGCGGCGACGCTCGAGATCGCCGGCGAGGCGCCGGACGCGGCCGCGGCGCAGGACAGGCTCAACCGGGCGATGGCGGCGGCGCTGCACGCGGCGGACGGGGTGGCCGGCGTCCGCGCGACGACCGGGAGCTATTTCGTGACCCCGACGGACGCGAAGCGGACCGCGTGGGTCGCGCGGCAGGAGCTGAGCCTCTCCTGCGACGCGGCGCCGACCTCGGCGGCGGCGGCGGGGCTGCGCGGGCTGATCGGGCAGCTCCAGCACGCGGGCGCGCGCCTGCAGTCGCTCGACGGCCGGCTGAGCGCCGCGACGGCGGCGGCGACGCGGGAGCGCGCGATCGGCGATGCGGTGCGGCAGCTGCGGGCCGAGGCGCAGGCGGTGGCGCGTTCGCTCGGCGAGACGGTCGGCACGATCCGCACCGTGCAGGTGGACGGCCCGCCGGTTCGCCCGGTGTTCGGCGGCCTCATGGTGGCGGGGCGCGCGGCCCCGCCGGTGGCGCGGCCGGCGGCGATCGAGGAGCGGGTCAGCCTGTCGGCGACGATAGAGCTGGTGCCGGCAGCGAAATGACGGCGGGTGCGGCGGGCAGGTCGACGGCGTCGTCGGCCAGCACGTCGAGGATCAGGCGCGCCGCGTCCGGCCAGGAGGGCGGGCGGTAATTGCGCGCGATGTCGGCCTCGAGCCCGGCGCGGCGGGAGGGATTGCGCACGAGGCCGCTGATCGCGCGGCGGGCGTCGCCGAGGTCGTTGGGATCGAAATAGATGCAGAAGCGCCCGCCCGCCTCGGGAATCGCGGCGGTGTTGGAGGCGACGACCGGCTTGCCGAAGCCGAGACTCTCGGTGACCGGCAGGCCCCAGCCCTCGTAGAAGGAGGGATAGATCGTGAACAGGCAGTCGCGGTAGAGGATCGCCAGCTCGGCGTCGGTCGGGCTTTCGATCAGGCGCAGCTTGCCGCCGAGCCAGCCGGCATTCTCGCACTGGGTGATGAAATCCTGCGACATCCAGCCGATGCGGCCGGCGAGGATGAGGTCGGGCACGAGGTCCGGCTTTTCCTGCATGATCATCTCGCGCCAGAGGCGCAGCATGCCGGCATGGTTCTTCCGCGGCTCGATGGTGGAGACGAACAGCACGTAGGGGCGCGGGTGCAGGGGCGCCGCATCGGGATCGGCCTTGCGGGGGAAATGCGCGCCGACCGGCACGGGAATCGCCTCCGGGATCGGCAGGCCGGCGCGCTTCGCATGATCGCGCAGGGCCCGGCGCGTGGCGTGGGAGATGGTGAACAGGCGGTCGGCCTGGGGCAGCACCGTCTCCATCCAGGTGCGGAAGCCGGTGGTGGTGGAGCGGGCCGACCATTCGGGGAACAGGGCGGGAACCAGGTCGTAGACGAAGGGGGCGAAGCGCACGCCGTCGCGGCGGGCGGCGTCGATCCGGGCGGCATAGTCGGGGAACGGCCAGGTGGCGCCGATGGCCAGCAGCACGTCGCCGGCGGCGAAGGCGACCGGAGGAGCGAAAG
>NZ_JFHO01000143.1:0-7584 GCF_000724705.2 Acidiphilium sp. JA12-A1 | reverse complement strand
GCGCTTGCCGGCGAGGCCCGCCGCCCCCGGCTGGTAGGCGACCTGCACCTCGTCCGACCCGGCGATGGCGCGGACGGCGCCGGCGGTGGCGCGCTTGAATTCCTCGCTGCGGGAGGGTTCGGCCGGCATCAGGCGCCGCGGCGGGGATGCACGCCGGTTTCAACCTCCGCGTTGAAGCAGCGCTGGTAGTATTCGGCCACGGTGGCGCGCTCGGCCTCGTCGCACTTGTTGAGGAAGGTGAGGCGGAAGGCGAAGCCGACATCGTTGAAGATGCGGGCGTTCTCGGCCCAGGTGATGACGGTGCGCGGGGACATCACGGTGGAGATGTCGCCGTTGATGAAGCCGGCGCGGGTGAGATCGGCCAGGGCGACCATGCTCTCGATCCGCTTCTTCTCCGCCGCGTCCGCCTCGGTGATGCCGAGCTTGGCCATGACGATGGAGACTTCCTGGCCGTGCGGCAGGTAGTTCAGCGTGGCGACGATGTTCCAGCGGTCCATCTGGCCCTGGTTGATCTGCTGGGTGCCGTGATAGAGGCCGGTGGTGTCGCCGAGGCCGACCGTGTTGGCGGTGGCGAAGAGGCGGAAGGCCGGGTGTGGGCGGATGACGCGGTTCTGGTCGAGCAGGGTGAGCTTGCCCTCGACCTCCAGCACGCGCTGGATGACGAACATCACGTCCGGCCGGCCGGCGTCGTATTCGTCGAACACCAGCGCGCAGGGGTGCTGCAGCGCCCAGGGCAGCAGGCCCTCGCGGAATTCGGTGACCTGCTTGCCGTCCTTCAGCACGATCGCGTCCTTGCCGACGAGGTCGATGCGGGAGATGTGGCTGTCGAGATTGACGCGGATGCAGGGCCAGTTGAGGCGGGCGGCGACCTGCTCGATATGCGTCGACTTGCCGGTGCCGTGATAGCCCTGGATCATCACCCGGCGGTTGAGGGCGAAGCCGGCGAGGATGGCGATGGTCGTCTCCGGGTCGAAGCGGTAGGTCGCGTCGATCTCGGGGACGTGCTCGGTGCGCTCGGAGAAGGCGGGGATCTCGAAGCCGCACTCGATGCCGAAGACCTCGCGCGCCGAGACGGTGCGGTCCGGCAGGTTGATCGCCGAGGTCGGCGTGCCGCGGGTTTCGGCGATTGCAGCGAGATTGTTCATCGATCCATCATCCTCAGGTCTCTTGTCGTCAGAGTACTCGGCATGGCGCGGCGCGCAAGGGATCAGGCGCCGGCGGCGGCGCGGGGCTGACCCTCGGCGGCCGGCAGGCGGGCGCGCAGCGTCGCGTAGGCGAGGTTGATCGTCTTCAGCCGTTCCTCGGCGCTGCGGTCGCCGCCATTGGCGTCCGGGTGGTGGCGCTTGGCCAGCTCCTTGTAGCGGGCGCGCACCGCCTCGCGGGTGACCGGCCAGGCGAGGCCGAGCACGTCCAGCGCCTCGCGCAGCTCGGGCGGGGCGCGCTCGGGCTCGGGACGGCGGGCGCGGCCGAGGCCGGAAAAGGCGGCGAGCTCGGCCTCCACCGCCTCGCCGACGGCGCCGGCGCGGCCGAGCGGCCAGGTGGGGCGCTGCCAGGCGGTGTCGGCGCGCAGATGCGCCTCGATCTCGCCGGGGCTCATGCCCTTGTAGTAGTCCCAGCCGGCATTGTAGGCGCGGACATGCTCGAGGCAGAACCAGTGCCAGTCGCGCAGGTGCTCGCGCGAGCGGGGGGCGCGGTATTCGCCTTGCTTGTCGCAGTCGGGCATGTCGCAGGCGCGGCCCGGGGCATCCGGGTCGGGCGCGAAGGCGCGCACGCGGCGGGTGGTCCGGGTCATGGGCATAGTCTCGTCATGTTCCCTAATTTGCCCTTTGCCGGCGTCTTGGCAACCGGGGGGCGGCGGCGCACAATCCACCCATGACATCACGATCCGACAGAATCCGCGCGATCCTCGCGGAACGCTTCGCGCCCGGCCTGCTCGAGCTGAAGGACGACAGCGCGAAACACGCCAGCCATATCGGCCGGATGACCGGGCCGGGACACGCGCCGGAGGCGGGCGAGACGCATTACCGGCTGAAGATGGTGGCCGAGGCGTTCCGGGGGATGAACCGGGTGGCGCGGCAGCGGGCGGTGAACGAGGCGCTGAAGGCCGAGTTCGAGACCGGGCTGCACGCGCTCAGCCTCGACCTCAAGACGCCGGACGAAGCCTGAGCGCGAACGCCCGCACGCCTTCGGGCGCGACATCCGGCGCGCTGCTGCTGGACCGGCGCTTCGCGCCGCTGTTCTGGTGCCAGGCCTTCGCCGCCTTCAACGACAATTTCCTCAAGACCGCGCTGGTGGTGCTGATCCTCTACCGCGCGAAGGAGAGCACAGCACTGGTGGCGCTGGCGGGCGGGGTGTTCATCCTGCCGTTCCTGCTGTGCTCGGGGATTGCCGGCGAGCTGGCGGACCGGTTCGACAAGGCGCGGGTCGCGACCGTGGTCAAGGGGGTCGAGATCGGTGCGGCGGGGCTGGCGGTGGCGGGGTTTCTCGCCGGCTCGGTGCCGGTGCTGTTCGCGGCCCTGCTCGCCTTCGGGGTGCTGGCGGCGCTGTTCGGGCCGGTGAAATACGGGCTGCTGCCCGACCTGCTGGAGACCGCGCGGCTGCCGCTCGCCAACGCGATGGTGGATTTCGCGACCTTCCTCGCGATCCTGGCGGGGACCGCGCTGGGCGGGCTGCTCGGCGCGCGGGAGCCCTGGCTGCTCGGCGCCGTGGTGATGGGGTTCGCCCTGCTCGCCTTCGGCGCCGCGGCGCTGATCCCCCGGCCGGGGGCGGCGCGGCCGGGGCTGAAACTCTCGGCGAGCCCGGTGGCGGCCTCGGCGGATCTGCTGCGCACGCTGCGCGGCGCGGCGCCGCTGTGGCGGGCGGCGCTGGTCAACGCCTGGTTCTGGTTCGCCGGGATCACCTGCATGACGCTGCTGCCGGTGCTGACGCGGACGACGCTGGGGCGCGGGCCGGGCGCGGTGACGCTGGGGCTGACGGTGTTCTCGCTCGGCATCGGCGCGGGGAGTTTTCTCGCGGCTTCGCGGCTGCGCGGGCGGATCGCGCTGGCGCCGGCATGGGGCGGGACGGTCGCCGTCGGCATCGCGGCGCTGGCGCTGGGGGCGCTGACGGCGGCCGACCGGTTCGGGGTGACGCTGGCGCTGCTGTTCGTCGTCGCCCTCGGCGGCGGGGTGATCGCGGTGCCGAGCTTCGCCGCGGTGCAGGCCTGGGCGCCGGCGGAGGCGCGGGCCCGGGCGGTGGCGGGGACGAACATTCTCTCCGCCGCCGGGATGGTCGCGGCGAGCCTGATCCTGACCGCGCTGCTGCACGCGGGGGCCGGGCCCCGCGCGCTGTTCGCGGGGCTCGGGGCGATCGCGCTCAGTCTCGCGCTGGCGGCGCGCCGGTAAAGTTCGCCGGGCGCTTCTCGCGGAAGGCGGTCACACCCTCGGCGAAGTCCGGCGTGCGGCCCATGCGGCGTTGCAGGTCGCGCTCGAGATCGAGCTGGGCGTCGAGCCCGTTGGCGCCGGCGGCGTTGAAGGCCGCCTTCATCGCGGCGAGCGCCTGGGTCGGGCGGGAGGCGAGATCGGCCGCGACCGCGAGGGCGGCGGCGAGGAAGCCCTCGTCGGGCAGGCAGCGCCAGATCAGGCCCCAGTCGGCGGCCTGGCGGGCGGTGATGGTCTCGCCCAGCATGGCGAGGCCGCGGGCGCGGGCATCGCCCACCGCGCGGGGGAGGAAATGGGTGCCGCCGGCATCCGGGATCAGGCCGATGCGGATGAAGGCCTGGGTGAAATTCGCCGACTCGCAGGCGAGCACGATATCCGCCGCGAGGGCGAGATTGGCGCCCGCGCCGGCGGCGACGCCGTTGACCGCGGCGACGATCGGCTTCGGCAGGGCGCGCATGCGGCGGACCAGCGGATTGTAGTGCCGGTCGATCGAGGCGCCGAGATCGCGCGGGCCGCCGCCGAGGGACTGGTTGAGATCGGCGCCGGCGCAGAACCCCCTGCCCTCGCCGGTCAGCAGCACGGCGCGGACCGAATCGTCCGCCTCGATGGCGGCGAAGGCGGCGGCGAGCGCCTCGTGCACCGCCTCGTTCAGCGCGTTCAGACGGTCGGGCCGGTTGAGCTTCAGCACCCGCACCGCTCCGACGCTTTCCACGATCAGCTCTGCCGCCATTCCTGTTCCTCCCTGCGTTCCGGGCGACTAGTGTGCGCCGGTGCGCCGAGTATGGCGAGAACTGACGCTTACGGCAATAAGGAGACGAAATGAGCATCTCGATCGCGATCCATGGCGGGGCGGGCACGATGCGGGCGGCGGACATGACGCCGGAGATGGCGGAGGCGCGGCACGAGGGGCTGCGGCGGGCGCTGCGCGCGGGCTGGGACGTGCTGAGCGAGGGCGGCTCGGCGCTGGACGCGGTGGCGGCGGCGGTGGTGGTGCTGGAGGACGATCCGCTGTTCAATGCCGGGCGCGGGGCGGTGCTGACCGATGCCGGCACGCTGGAGATGGACGCCGCGATCATGAACGGGGCGGATCGCGCGGCGGGGGCGGTGGCCGGGATCTGCGGGCCGGTGAACCCGGTGCTGGCGGCCCGGGCGGTGATGGAGACGACGCCGCATGTGCTGATGATCGGCGACGGCGCGCTGGCGGTGGCGCGGGCGGCGGGGCTGGAATTCGAGACCGAGGCCTATTTCGAGACGCCTAACCGGCGGGCGGCGCTGGAGATGGAGCTGGCGCGCCGGGCCTCGGGCGCGCCGGACACGCGCTCGGACGCCGACCGGCACGGCACGGTGGGGGCGGTGGCGCGGGACGGGCACGGGCATCTCGCCGCGGCGACCTCGACCGGCGGGATCACCGCCAAGCGCGCCGGGCGGGTGGGCGACACGCCGGTGTTCGGCGCCGGCACCTTCGCCGATGACGAGACCTGCGCGGTGAGCTGCACCGGGACGGGCGAGGTGTTCATCCGCTATACCGCCGCCGCCGACATCGCGGCGCGGCTGCGCTACAAGGGCGAGAGCCTGGCGAAGGCGGCGGCGGACGTGATCGCCGAGCTCGCGCCGCGCGGCGGCGATGGCGGGCTGATCGCGCTCGGCGCCGCCGGCGACCCGGTGATGCCGTTCAATTCGTCGGGCATGTATCGCGGCATGATCGGCGGCGACCGGATGCTGCGCACGGCGATCCACCGCGAGGAATTTCGCGCCGTTCCGTTGTGAGGTGCGGGCATTTCCCTTGCACCTTGCCGGGCGGGACGCTAGCTCGTGCAGCTGAATTGGATGAGGATGAAGGCAGATGGCGTATAAAGTTGCAGTTGTCGGGGCCACCGGGGCGGTCGGGCGCGAGATGCTCAAGACGCTCGCGGAGCGGAACTTTCCCGCCTCCGAGGTGATCGCCCTCGCCTCCCCGCGCTCGGCGGGGCAGCAGGTGAGCTTCGGCGACGAGGCGATCCTCACCGTGAAGAACCTGGAGACCTTCGATTTCCGCGGGGTGGATTTCGGCCTGTTCTCGCCGGGCGCCTCGATCTCGGCGGTGCACGCGCCGCGCGCGGCCGAGGCGGGGTGCATCGTGATCGACAATACCAGCCATTTCCGCATGGAGCCGGACGTGCCGCTGGTGGTGCCGGAGGTGAACACCCACGCGCTGGAAGCCTTCATGGCGAAGCCGGACTGGCGGCGGATCATCGCCAATCCGAACTGCTCGACGATCCAGATGGTGGTGGCGCTGAAGCCGCTGCACGAGAAGTTCGGCATCCGCCGCGTGTCGGTGGCGACCTACCAGTCGGTCTCCGGCGCGGGCAAGGAGGGCATGGACGAGCTGGAGCGCGCGACCAAGGCCACCTATGTCCACGAGACGACGAAGCCGGAAGTCTTCACCAAGCCGATCGCCTTCAACGTGATCCCGCATATCGACGTGTTCATGAAGGACGGGGCGACCAAGGAAGAGTGGAAGATGACGGTCGAGACCCGCAAGATCCTCGACCCCGATATCGCGGTGTTCGCGACCTGCGTGCGGGTGCCGGTGTTCATCGGCCATGGCGAGGCGGTGCATGTCGAGTTCGCCAACCCGGCGCCGCTGGAAGCGGCACGGGCGGCGCTGCGCGCGGCCCCGGGCGTGACGCTGTTCGACGAGCGCGAGGATGGCGGCTACGTCACCCCGCTGGAATGCCAGGGCGAGGATGCCGTCTATGTGTCGCGGTTGCGGGTCGATCCCACGGTGCCGCACGGGCTCGGCTTCTGGTGCGTTTCGGACAATCTGCGCAAGGGCGCGGCGCTGAACGCGGTGCAGATCGCCGAGACGATCGTCAAGCGCGGACTGATCGGCAGGAAGGCCGCCTGATTATCCGGGAAGGCCGATTGACGAGACCGCGTCGATCGGCCTAAACCCCCGTCCGTCGGCGGACGTAGCTCAGCTGGTAGAGCGCCAGGTTGTGGTCCTGGATGTCGTGGGTTCGAGCCCCATCGTTCGCCCCATCTTTTTGCCCCTCGCAATTCCCTCATGGCAGATCCATCGGGTTCTCATCTCCGGGCGGTGATCCTGGCCGGCGGCGCCGGGCGGCGGCTCGGCGGGGTGGACAAGGCGCTGCTGATCCTGCACGGACGGACGATGCTCGATCACGCCATCGCAACGGTTTCGGGACAGGTCGGCGCCGTGGCACTCAGCGCGGCGGGCGATGCGGCGCGTTTCGCGCGGTTCGGGATTCCGGTGCTGGAGGACGGGCGGCATCGCGGCAAGGGGCCGCTGGCCGGGGTGCTCGCCGGGATGCGCTGGGCGGCGGCTTCAGGCGGCGAGACGCTGCTGAGCCTGCCGGTGGACACGCCCTTCGCGCCGCGCGACCTTGCGGCCCGGCTTGGCGCGGCACCCGCGGTGGCGGCCTCGCACGGGCGGACGCATCATCTCGTCGCACTCTGGCCGGTGGCGGCGGCGGACGCGCTGGAGCGCTTCCTCGACGGGAAGGGACCATACCGGGTGTCGGGCTTCGCGGCGGAGATCGGGATGCGCGCGGTGGCGTTCGCGGATGAGCGCGACCCGTTCGTCAACATCAACACGCAGGCCGATCTCGACGCGGCGGAGGCGGGGCGGTGCTGAACGCGTTCATCGCCGATTTCCTCTATGCCGCGGTGGCGCTGTTCGTCATCATCGATCCGGTCGGCACCGCGATCATCTTCGCGGCGCTCACCACGCATGACGACGCGGCGAAGCGGCGGACGATCGCCAAGCGGGCCTCGGCGATCAGCTTCCTCGTGCTGCTGGTGTTCGGCCTCGCGGGGGAAAAGCTGCTGCGGCTGCTCGGGATCGGGATTCCGGCCTTGCAGATCGCCGGCGGGGCGCTGCTGTTCCTCTCGGCCAAGGACATGGTGACGGCGAAGGGCGAGCTGCGGGCGAGCAGCGAGGAGCGCAGTGCGGCGAGCGAGTCGACCGAGGATATCAGCGTGTTTCCGCTGGCGATTCCGCTGATCGCCGGGCCGGGCGGGATGACCACGATGGTGCTGCTGCACGCCAAGGCGGGCGGGCAGCCGGGGGCGGTGCTCGCCAACGCGCTGGCGCTGGCGGCGATGATCGCGGCGACCCTGGTTTCGATGCTGGGCGCGCGGCGGCTCGCGCGGCTGATGGGGG
>NZ_JFHO01000144.1:0-9749 GCF_000724705.2 Acidiphilium sp. JA12-A1 | reverse complement strand
GACCGGCGCCGCCGCCGTGACCGGAGCCGCCCTCTTCGCCGCCGCCATGACCGGCGCCGCCCTGGCCATTGCCGCCCTGGCCGTTGCCGCCGCTCGCGCCGCCGCCGTGCTGCTGGGCGAGGAGCGGGACAGGAAAGGCGACGGCGGCGGCGAACAGGCCGGCCGCGCCGAGGACGATCCGGCGTCGCGTGACCGTATCAAACGTATCGTTTGTATTCGGGGATCGCTTGATCATGTCCGGCTCCATTGGCGTCATCCGGCTAGCGCGCGAGGTCGAGGCGCGCGGCCTCGGCGGTCGCGGCGATCTGTGCGGCGGTCGCGCGCGTCGTGCTGACGCAGAGCAGCGCGTTGACGCGGCGGAGCGCGTCGGTGGTGACCGGCACGGTGCTGACCATCGCGAGATAGGTCGATGCCAGGCCGATATCGGGATGGCGCCGTTCGAGCTGTTCCTGATAGCCGGCGAGAAGATCGAGACCGGTGCGCGCGCCGCCGGCGGTGAAGCCGGGGGCGAGTTCCTCCTGCGCGGCGCGCAGGCGCTGGAGGTTGGCGGCGTCCATCCGGGTTTTCGCGGAGAGCGCGCCGAGGCGGAAATTCGAGCACCAGGCGGCGGCGCGGGGATAGACATCGCCGGAGGGCGCGCCGCGATGCGGGGTCGTGGTCTGCGCCGCGGCGAGGCCGGGTGCCGCTAACGGCGCGGCGAGAAGAAGTCCGGCAATGATACGCCACCCGCTTCGGGGCCGTGCACGCATGTTCGGGCGCCTTGACTGTTCCGCCGCCTCACGATGAGGAAGCGTCCGCTGACGGCACAAATATTCGCAATCCGGCATGCGTGCGCTGATCCAGATCAAGTCCCCGCTGCGTCTTTCGGTGTAATCCGTTTTGTCAGGTCGGAGTGGCCGGCGAAGCGACTACGGTCCTGACCATGAGGCGGCCCAGCAGGGTGAACAGCATGTCCGGTTTTCATTTTCGTGCGGCGAAATCAAGGGGACTTCGGAGGCGCGCGCGGCCGGCGGTGGAGGCCCGGCGCCTGGCGCTCGCAGCCTTCGCGGCGCTGGCGCTGCCCTGCGCGGCGCGGGCGGAGGCGGTGCCGGCGGCGATTTCGCGGCAGTTCGACACCGCCGCGGAAAGCGGGCCGCGGGCGCTGCTGGACGATCTGGCCAGGGTGCTCGCCGCGAACCCGTCGCTGGTGGCGACGCCGGGGGCGGCCGCCGCACTCGCCCGCGCCGCGGCTTCGCCGGTGCCGGATTTCGTCGGCGCCAACCTGCCGGTCTATCGGGAGATCGAGGCGCGCATTGTTAGTGCCGCGCCGGCGCCGGTGCGCGATGCGGTCCGCCGCGCGGTGGACCGGGAGCTGAGCGGCTATGCCGCGACCGACATCCGCATCATGCCGCCGCTGCCGGCGATGGGGCCGGCGAACCTGCGCCGCCAGCCGCCGGAAATCGGGCCGGCGGGCTACAAGGTTGGCGACTACACGATTTATCCCAGCATCCAGGCCGGGACGTTCTACGACGACAATATCTACGCGACGCGGACGGGGCGGGTTGCCGATGCGGTCGGCACGATCTCGCCGGTGATCGCCATCCAGTCGAACTGGAAGCGCAACGCGCTGTATGCGGAGGTCGGCGCCGACCTGACCGGCTACTGGACGCATGGCAACGAGAACACCGCGGACTGGCATGCGCAGGTCGAGGGGCGGATCGACGTCAATGCCAAGACGCGGGTGGTGCTCGGCGGCATCGTGCTGCACGAGCACGAGGACCGCTCATCGCCCGACGCGGTGGAGGGGCTGACGCCGACGCCGTATACCGAGATGAACGCCTATGCCGGCGTGATCCGCCGCGTCGGCACGTTCAGCATCCGCACCGGGGCGGCGGTCGAGCGGCTCACCTTCGGCAATGTCGAGGGCCTGCACGGCGAGATCAATAATCAGGACCGCGACCGCAACCGCTACACCTTCGGCATCCTCGCGCGCGACGACGCGCGGCCGGGGTTCCGGCCCTATGCCGAACTGCTTGGCGACCTGCGGCGCTACGACACGGTGCCGGACGACTTCCAGTATTTCCGCAATTCGGACGGGTTCCGCGCCGGGGTGGGCGCGCTGTTCCGGCTGCTGCCGAGCCTTTCGGGCGACGCGTTCGTTGGCGTGATGCACAGGGATTATGCGGATTCGCGGTTCAAGACGATCACCACGCCGGCGGGCAGCGCGGATCTGCGCTGGCAGGCCGGGGAGGATACCGCCCTCACGCTGTTCATCGACCGTTCGATCGAGGAGACGACGCTGCCGGGCAGCCCGGCCTATATCTACACGCTGGTCGGCGGGCGCATCGAGCACGCGATCACCGACGACCTGACCGGCATCGCCCGCGCCGCCTTCGCGCGGAGCGACTTCGCGCAGTCGACCCGGTGGGACAACGAGGCGGACATGTCGGTCGGGTTGCGCTACCGGCTGATGAGCCGGGTGTTCCTCGGCGTCGACTACCGCTACACGCAGCGGATTTCCAGCGACAGCATCTTCAATTTCCGCCGCAACCAGGTCTATCTCGAACTGACCGAGGAATTCTGAACCCGCGCAGCCCGGCCGGGACTAACGGCGCGTTTGGGCGATGCGGGCGGTGAGGTATTCGGCGACCTCGTCCATCGTCCGCCGCGCCTCGGGCAGCAGGAGCTGAAAGATCGGCCAGACATGGGGCATGTTGTCCCACAGCCGGATGCTGACCTCGACGCCGGCCTCGCGCGCCCTGGTGGCGAGGCGGGTGCTGTCGTCGCGCAGCACCTCGATCGCGCTGGCGTGGATGCAGAGCGGCGGCAGGCCGGCGAGGTCGGCGTGCAGCGGCGAGGCGAGCGGATCGCGCTTGTCGGCGGCGCCGAGATAGAGCGCGGCGGCGGCGGGCATGGTGGTGGCGCAGAGCATCGGGTCGGCGCGCAGGTTGGCGCGCATGCTGTCGCCGGCGCAGGCAAGGTCGGTCCAGGGCGAGAACAGCACGGCGCAGGCGGGCATCGGCAGGCCGGCGCGCTTCGCCGCGACCAGGGTGGACAGGGCGAGGCCGCCGCCCGCGGAATCGCCGGCGATGACGAGCGAGGCCGGATCGCCCCCCGCATCGAGCAGGCCGCGATAGGCGGCGAGCGCATCGTCGAGCGCCGCGGGAAAGCGGTGTTCCGGCGCGAGGCGGTAGTCCGGCGCGAAGACGCGGAAGCCGCGCTTCGCGAAGGCGAGGGTGAAGGGTTTGTGCGTGGCCGGCGAGCAGGCGATGAAGCCGCCGCCATGAATGTAGAGCACGGTGGCGGCGGGCGGCGCCTTCGGCTCGGTCCACAATCCGGGGATGCCGCCGCACTCGCCCTTTACGTAGCGACCGCCGGGCGGCGGCAGGACCGGGGTGCCGAGGGCACGGCGGACGCGGCGGGCGATCTCGGCCTCGGTGCGGCCGGAGACGTCGGCGGAGAGCTGCGACTTGACGATCGCGCGGATGAGCGGGTTGACGATGTGGGAGGCGAGGCTCGGCATGGCGTTTCCCTTCAGGGCCGGGCGCGGGTGAGTTGGGCGGCGAGGGAGGAGGGCATGAAGCTGGCCTGGCGGGCGACGAGTTTCGCGTGGCCGACCGGGAGGAGGCGCTGGATCCAGTCCAGCACGCGGGCGTCGGCGCCGATCAGCACGCGGTTGCGGCGGCGCTCGATGCCATCGAGGATCGCGGCGGCGGCCTTGTCGGCCGGGGTGCGGAGGAGTTTCTCGAACTGCACGAGGCCCTCCGCCGCGGCGGCGGCATCGGTGCCGCGGGCGACGCGGGCGCTGCGGGCGATGGCGGTGTTCACCCCGCCCGGATGGATGACGGTGATGCCGACGCTGGTGCCGGCGAGTTCCTGGCGCACCGCCTCGGCGAAGCCGCGGATCGCGAACTTGCTGGCGCAATAGGCGACGTTGCCGGGCACGCCGACGATGCCGAAGACCGACGAGGTATAGGCGATCTGCGCCGCCGGCGCGCGCTTGAGATGCGGCAGGAAGGCGGTGGTCAGGCGGATGCCGGCCCAGAAGTTGATGTCCATCAGCCACTCGAAATCGTCCGGACCGTAATCGTCGAACGGGCCGGCCAGGGCGACGCCGGCATTGCTGACCAGCACCGTGACCTTGCCATGGGCGGCGAGCACTGCATCGGGCAGCGCGGCGATGGCGGCGCGGTCGGCAAGGTCGGCGACATGGGTGGTGACCGGCGCGCGATGCAGGGCGGCGATGCGGCGGCTGACGCCGTCGAGCCCGGCCGCGTCGCGATCGACCAGGGCGAGGCGACTGCCTTTCGCCGCCATCCGCACGGCGAGCTCGGCGCCCATGCCGCTGGCGGCGCCCGTGATGACGGCGACGGCGCCGTCGAGGTTCAGTTTCATCGGCGTGTTCTCACGTGCAGTTGCCTAACGGCTCGTTTGGTAGTCGGCGAGGTCGGCCGCCGCGGTCGCGCGGCGGTAGCCGACGACGGTGCCGGGCCAGAGCGTGGTGTTGCGGCCGTCGGCATCGAGATACCAGCTGCGGCAGCCGCCGGTGGTCCAGACCGTTTTCGCCATTTTCCGGTCCAGCTCCTTCTGGTAGCGGGCCAGCGCCTCGGGCTTCGGCGCCGCCGCCCTGATGCCGGCGGCGCGCATCCGGCGCAGGAGATCGACCGCGTAGCGCACCTGCGCCTCGATCATGATGACGACCGAGTTGTGGCCGAGCCCGGTGTTCGGCCCGAGCAGGAGCAGGAAGTTCGGGAAGTTGGGGACGGTGATGCCCTTGAACGCCTCCATGCCGGTATCCGCCCAGAAGCGGTTCAGCTCGATCCCGCCGCGGCCGACCAGGCGGAGATGGCGGAAGGCGGTGGTGACCTCGAAGCCGGTGCCGTAGATGATGACGTCGGCCTCGTGCTCGACGCCCCCGGCATCGACGATGGAGCGGGCGCGCACCTCGGCCACGGCGGCGGTGGTCAGGCTGACATTCGGGCGGGCCAGGGCGGGATAGTAGTCATCCGACAGCAGGGTGCGCTTGCAGCCCTGGCGGTAGTCCGGCGTGACGCTCGCGGCGAGGACGGGGTCCTTGATCGCGCGGGCGATGTTCCGCCGGCCGAGCGCCTCGCCGGCGCGCTGGGCCCGCCGGTTGCCGAGGAAGCCGAGCACCCGGGCCTCGTGCACCCAGAACAGCGACTGGCGGAACAGGCGGCGCATCCACGGATGGCGGGCGAAGCGGCGCTGCCAGAGCTCGGGCACCGGGCGGTCGTGCCGGGGCAGCACCCAGGGCGGGGTGCGCTGGAACACGGTGACATGCGACGCCACCTTGGCGATTTCGGGGATGAACTGGATGGCGGAGGCGCCGGTGCCGATCACCGCGACGCGCTTGCCGGCGAGATCGAGATCGTGCCGCCAGGTGGCGGAGTGGAAGCGCGGGCCGGCGAAGGCCTCGACGCCCGGCAGGTCGGGGATGGAGGGCCAGTGCAGCGGGCCCATGCCGCCGACGAGGACGCGCGCCTCGATCGTGCCGGTGGTGGTGGCGGCGACCCAGAGGCCGCGCGCCTCGTCCCACCGCGCCTCGATCAGCGCCGTGCCGAAGCGGATCAGCGGGCGGAGGGAGAAGCGGTCCGCCACGTCGCGCAGATAGGCGTAGAGCTCGGGCTGGCGGGGAAAGAGGCGCGACCAGTCGGATTTCGGCGCGAAGGACAGCGAGTAGAGATGCGAGGGAATGTCGCACGCGGCGCCGGGATAGGTGTTCTCGCGCCAGGTGCCGCCGACCTCGGCGGCCTTCTCGATCAGCAGGAGATTGCCGAAGCCGGCCTCCTGCAGGCGGATCGCCATGGCGAGGCCGGCAAAGCCGGTGCCGACGATCAGCACGTCGACCCGGGTGACCGCGGCCTGCGCCTCGGCGCGGGGAGAGGCGGCGTCGAGCATGGTTGTTCCTCCGTTCCGGTGGCCGGCCCGCCGATGCGGGATTCGGGCGCGGCGCTAGGGTGTTTGCCCTAATTGGGAAAACTATTAGGGTGAATACCCTAGTTTGGTCAAGCGAAGAGTCGGGGCGAAAAGATCATGGCGGGGACAGGCGGACGGGCCGGAGCGACGCGGCAGCGCGTGCTGGAGGCGACGCTCCGGCTGTTCAACGAGCGCGGCTTCGGCGTGACCGTCGCCGAGATCGCGGCGGCCTGCGGCATGCGCGAGGGCAACCTGCATTATCATTTCCGCAAGAAGGAGCTGCTGATCGCCACCCTGTTCGAGCGGTTCCAGGAGGAGGAGCTCGCGGTCGCGGAGGCGGAGCTGGGCGACGCGGCGGCGGCGGAATCGTATGCCGAGTACCAGCTCGGCTGGTTCGCGCTGATGTGGCGCTATCGGTGCTTCTATCGCGACGCGTTCAACCTGCAGCACCGGCTGCCGGGGCTGAAGGGGCGGTTCATGGAGGTGCAGGCGCGGGCGAGTGCGGCGGTGGCGCGGGTGATGGCGCTGGCCACGGAGCACGGGTTCCTCGCGATTCCGGCCGGGCGGATCCGCAGCTTCGTCACCAATGTCTGGATCGTGTCGAGCTACTGGATGGATTACCTGCGCACCAGCACCGCGTCCGCCGGGCTGACGGAGCAGCAGATGCAATGGGGGTTCGGGCAGGTGATGGCGCTGTTCGAGCCCTATCTGACCCCGGCGGGGCGGGCGGCGTTCTCTCCCCTGGCGCAGCGCGCGGCGGCGCTGGTCATGCGGGAGGACGAGCCCGGCGGGCGGGGCTGAGCCCGCCGCGCCGGCATGGCGGCCCGGAGCGTGCCGGGCCGCCGCGGATCAGGCCGCGAACTGGTTCATCGTGTTGTGGGCGCCGCCGGCCTTCAGCGCGGCATCGCCGGCGAAATACTCCTTGTGATCGTCGCCGATGTCGGAGCCGGCCATGTTCTGGTGCTTCACGCAGGCGATGGCCTGGCGGATTTCCTTGCGCTGCACGCCGGCGACATAGCCGAGCATGCCCTGCTCGCCGAAATACTCCTTCGCGAGATTGTCGGTCGACAGCGCCGCGGTGTGGTAGGTCGGCAGGGTGATGAGGTGGTGGAAGATGTTCGCCCGCCGCGCGGCGTCGCGCTGGAAGGTGCGGATGCGCTCATCGGCCTCGGCCGCGAGGTCGGACGCGTCGTAATCGGCGCTCATCAGCCGGGCGCGGTCGAAGGCCGAGACGTCCCTGCCCTGCTCCTTCCAGGCATCGAAGACCTGCTGGCGGAAGTTCAGCGTCCAGTTGAAGGAGGGCGAGTTGTTGTAGGCGAGCTTGGCGTTCGGGATGACCTCGCGCACGCGATCGACCATCGAGGCGATCTGCTCGACATGGGGCTTCTCGGTCTCGATCCAGATCAGGTCGGCGCCGTTGTTCAGGGCGTTGATGCAGTCGAGCACGCAGCGGTCGGCCCCGGTGCCGGGACGGAACTGGTAGAGGTTGGACGGCAGGCGCTTCGGGCGCAGCAGCTTGCCGTTGCGGGTGATCAGCACGTCGCCGTTGCCGATCTGCGCGGGATCGACCTCGTCGCAGTCGAGGAAGGAATTGTACTGGTCGCCGATGTCGCCCGGCTCCTTCGAATAGGCGATCTGCTTGGTCAGGCCGGCGCCGAGCGAGTCGGTGCGGGCGACGATCACGCCGTCCTCGACGCCGAGCTCCATGAAGGCGTAGCGCAGGGCGCGGATCTTCTGGACGAAATCCTCGTGCGGGACGGTCACCTTGCCGTCCTGGTGGCCGCACTGCTTCTCGTCGGACACCTGGTTCTCGATCTGCAGCGCGCAGGCGCCGGCCTCGATCATCTTCTTGGCCAGCAGGTAGGTCGCCTCGGCATTGCCGAAGCCGGCGTCGATATCGGCGATGATCGGCACGACATGGGTTTCGAAATTGTCGATCCGGGTCTGCACCTCCTTCTGCTTCGCGAGGTCGCCGGCCTCGCGGGCGGCGTCGAGCTCGCGGAAGAGCAGGCCGAGTTCGCGGGCGTCGGCCTGGCGGAGGAAGGTGTAGATCTCCTCGATCAGCGCCGGCACCGAGGTCTTTTCATGCATCGACTGGTCGGGCAGCGGGCCGAACTCGGAGCGCATCGCCGCGACCATCCAGCCGGAGAGGTAGATGTAGCGGCCCTTGGTGGTGCCGAAATGCTTCTTGATCGCGATCATCTTCTGCTGGGCGATGAAGCCGTGCCAGCAGCCGAGCGACTGGGTGTAGCGCGAGGGATCGGCATCGAAGGCGGCCATGTCCTGGCGCATGACCTTCGCGGTGTGGCGGGCGATGTCGAGCCCGGTCTGGAACCGGTTCTGCAGCCGCATGCGGGCCACGGCCTCGGGCGAGATGCCCTCCCAGGCGGCGCCCTTCGCGGCGATCGTTTCGCTCATCGTGCCAATCGTCTGCTGATACGTCATTCGAACCCTCGTTGTTATCCGGAAACGCGTGATGCGATTCAGATACACCTCGGGGGTCGGCGCGTCAGAAGGTTTTGTGAAGTTTTCACGTAAACATGTGAAACTATGCACCTAGTGAGCAGGTGCGGTGAAAAATTTTTACAGAACGGCGCGCGAGCGGCGCATTGTTACAAGGCCGCGCGCGGTTGGCGCATTGTTACAAGGCCGCGCGCGGCCGGCGCGCGGGGGCGGACAGCGCCCGCAGCAGGCGGCTGGAGACCAGGCCGCCGATCAGGGCGAGCGCCAGCATGCTGCCCATCTGCCAGGCGAGCAGCGTGACCAGATTGACCGAGCCGTGGAACAGCCGCAGCGCGACCTCGGCGGCGGCGCAGGCCGCAAGCGCGCCGCACAGGCCGGCCGGGCCGCGCCGGAAGGCGGCGCCCTCGCGCAGCAGGGCGACCATCGCGGCGGCGGGCACGAGGCTGGCGATCGCGATGGCGGGCACGCAGACGAGGTCGAGATGCAGGCGCAGGGCGCCATCCGCGCCGCGCAGGCCGAGCACGGCGCATTGCCGGCCCAGCTCGCCGAGCCAGAGCAGCAGGGCAAGCGCCGGCAGGGCCGGTTTCCAGCCCGGCTGGTCCGGCCGGCCGGCGCAGAACGCGGCATGGGCGGCGAGCAGCGCGGTGAGCGCGCCGAGCGCCTCGGCGGCGAGGAAGCCGGGGCCGGCGAGGATCGCGCCGAGATCCGGCCGGGGGCCCATGATCAGGGTGATCAGCGCCAGCGCCGGCAGGGTGACGGCGAGCCAGCGCGCCAGCAGGCCGGCGGGGGACGGCAGCCGGCGGACCGGCCGGAGATCGCCGGCCAGGGCGGTGATCAGGTCCTCAGTCTGCATCGGTCACCTTCAGCGCCTGGCGCAGCCGGCGGATGGCGCGGTGGGTGGCGACCTTCAGCGCGCCGATGGTCATGCCCGTGGCGGCGGCGGCCTCGGCCAGGGTCATTTCGCGCAGCTTGAGCATCGTCAACACGTCCCGGTCGCGCCGCGGCAGGGCGTCGATCGCCGCGGCGAGGCGCCCGGCATCGAGCGCCCTCTCCTGCATGTCGTTCGTCGCGAGCGAAGGCGAGGTTACGGGCAGGTCGTCGAGCGGGGTCTCGCGCCCGCGGTTGCGGGCCCGGGCGCGCAGCCGGTCGGCGCCGCGCAGGCGGAGGATGCCGCGCAGGAAGGGCTCGGCCGGGCGGGCGGGATCGAACAGATGGAGGTTCCGGTGCAGGGCCAGCAGCGTGTCCTGCACGATGTCCTCGCATTCCGCCGCGCCGGCGGCGGGGAAAGCGCGCCGCGCCTGGGCGCGCAGCCAGGGCAGCGCGGCCCGCAGGAGCGCCTCGTAGCTGCGGCGGTCGCCCGCCTGCGCGGC
>NZ_JFHO01000145.1:0-3252 GCF_000724705.2 Acidiphilium sp. JA12-A1 | reverse complement strand
GGCATTACAGTTGGCTTGAAAGAGCTTGCGGGTAAAAATCTAGAATATAGAATTACAGATATTTTCTCCCATGATTTCGAAAGCGTTCGTCAGGATTTCAATTCATCACTTGAACAATTGGAATCGACAATGGCTGCGATTTCATCGAATATCCAGAGTGTCAGAAGCAGTTCCGGTGAAATTGCCCAGGCATCCGACGATCTTGCACGCCGCACGGAGCAGCAGGCCGCAAGCCTCGAGGAGACCGCGGCTGCATTGAATGAAATTACAACGACTGTGGCGAAGACGGCTGAAAGCGCCTCTGAGGCTCGCGACATTGTTGATATGGCAAAGTCCGACGCAGAACATTCTGCCGTCGTAGTCGCGGAGACCGTGAGTGCGATGGCGGGTATCGAGAACTCATCCAATCAGATCAGCAACATCATCGGCGTCATCGACGAGATCGCGTTTCAGACCAATCTCCTTGCCCTGAATGCCGGGGTAGAGGCCGCACGCGCCGGTGATGCAGGGCGCGGGTTTGCCGTCGTGGCCACTGAGGTTCGCGCCCTGGCGCAACGCTCGGCCGACGCGGCGAAAGAGATAAAGACGCTAATTTCCGCTTCGACTCAACAAGTTGGTATTGGCGTGGCACTGGTCGGCAAGACCGGGAAGGCCCTGCAAGGGATTGCCGAACAGGTTGCCAGGCTGAATGGCATGATCGGCGACATCACAGGATCTACGCGGGAACAGTCGTCCGGACTTAGTCAGGTGAACACAGCGGTCAGCCAGATGGATCAGGTCACGCAACAGAATGCAGCGATGGTTGAGGAAACAACGGCGGCAAGTCACAGCCTGGCGCGCGAGGCCCAGGAGCTGGCCAGGCTTGTCGGTCAGTTCCGCATCGGCAAGGCCTCTCGTGTGCAGCAAGCAGTGAAGCCGGAAATGAACAGGAGGCCGGCGAGATCGTACGCTCCGGACCATCACAAGCCAGATCGAAATGCCCCTGCGACGCGGCCCTTGGGCAACTCCAACGAACTCGTCGCGGAGGGTGCTGAAGCTGGCTGGGATGAGTTCTGATTTAGTTATCATCCACAGCGGCTCCGGACGTTCTGACCATGTCTCCGTCCCGAGACGGTAAGGGTTAGGGCCAAAGCTGTCCGAGCCAATCAATTACGGTCCGGATTGCGAGTGTTTGTTTCCGAGCATGCCTCCGGGTGTTGATTTCCACTGAGATTTGTTGGGGTGGAACGGCCCGCGGTATCGGATGTGCCAAGATGAGGTCGCTCAAATGACCATCATGAACGGGCCGTTCTGATGGAATTTAAACGCATATCGATTGACACGTCGAAGCATATTTTCACGATACACGGCGTGGATGTGCATGGTCGTGTCATTTTGCGGCGGGAACTGCGACGTCGACAGATTGAATCCTTTTTCGCCAGGTTGCCGGCGACGGAGATTGCTCTGAAAGCCTGTGCGGGGAGCCATAATTGGGGTCGAAAATTTAGCGCCATGGGTCACCGGCTCAAGCTGATTCCGCCGCAATACGTGAAGCCCTTCGTCAAGCGCGGCAAGAACGATCGCAACGACGCGGAAGCGATCAGTGAGGCGGCCTCGCGGCCGAACATGCGGACCGTGCCGGTGAAGACGGTCGACGAGCAGGCTGCGACGATTGTCGTAAAGCACCGTGAGATGCTGGTCGGGCAACGGACGCAGGCGGTCAACGCTTTGCGCGGCCACGCAGCTGAATTCGGTATCGTCGCTGCCAAAGATTGCGGCAATGTCGAGGCACTGGTCTGCGTTCTGACAAGCCAGCCCGCCATCCCCGACGGCGCCCGGGCGATGTTTGCCCAGAAGGGACGGCATGTCGCTGAACTTGATCAGAAGATCCGGGCGATCGACCGGCAACTGCTGGAGCAACATAAGGCCAACCCGGTCAGCCAGCGTCTCGCTGCGATCCCCGGTGTCGGGCCAATTACCGGGATTATCATGGCCCTGTCGGTAAACCCGGCAAATTTCGAGAGTGGCCGCCACTTCGCTGCGTGGCTGGGACTGACGCCACGAGAACATTCGACAGGTGGAAGACATCGCCTTGGCCGGATCAGAAAGGCGGGCAATGAGCGGTTGCGCCAGTTACTGGTCGTCGGCGCCATGGCGGTGGTTCGATACGCCAAGCCGGGCAGCAAATCAGCAAATGCCTGGCTCCTGCAATTGCTGGAGCGCCGGCCGCACAAGATCGCGGCGATCGCTCTGGCCAACAAGATCGCCCGGATCATCTGGGCGATAATGGCGCGCGGCGAGGCATACCGGCGGCAGCCGGCAGCAGCCTGACCGCGGCCGGTGCCAGGGAGGCAAGAGCGACAGAAGCAGATGGCGATCGGTCGAACCGACGAATGGCGACAATCCAGCCGGGGTCAACGGCACATCGATGCCGCAGAAGTGTTTGGACGTCATTCGCGGAACCCATCTGGGCCAGCGGCCATGATGCCGCGACAACAGGCCGGACACATGACCGCATTCGTGCCGCCGCCAAATTCTCGCACCGTCGATCTTGAATCCAGGGCCGTTCCACACACGGCCCGGGACTTCCATCGCAACGCGTTTGATCATTCGATAGGCGCTCGACCTCGGGTTGGACACTAGGGTTTGTGGGGATTCATCGTGAGTTGATGACGGCTGCGGCGAGGTGGATCATTGCCTGGAAGCTCTGGTCTGTTTTGCAGGCGCGCAGGGCGATGCGTTTGAACTCCTTGAGCTTGCAGAAGAAATTCTCGATCAGATGACGCCATTTGTAGGTTTCGTGGTCGATTTTCAGCTTCAGTGCCCGGGCCGGGTGCTGGGAAATGACGATCCTGGCGCCTCTTTCGTTGAGTTCTGCGACCAGAGCGTTGCTGTCGAATGCCTTGTCTGCGATCAATCCACCGAATTCGACGTTGTCGATCAGTGGCGGGACCTCGATGCTGTCATAGCGATTGCCCGGCATGAGACGAAAGCGCACAAGGTTGCCCAAGGCATCCGTCAGCGCCAGAATTTTGGTTGTCATGCCACCTTTGGAACGGCCTATGGCCTGGCTTTGAGTCCCCCTTTTGCGCCCTGGCCGTGACGGTGGACCTTGACGATCGTGCCGTCGACCATGGCGTATTCCATATCGGGTTCATCAGATACCGCGTCGAAAATCCGTTTGAAAACATCAGCGCGACGCCAGTCGTTGAACCGGCGGTAGGCCGTGCTCCAGTTGCCAAACATCGAAGGCAGATCACGCCACGGACTGCC
>NZ_JFHO01000146.1:0-676 GCF_000724705.2 Acidiphilium sp. JA12-A1 | reverse complement strand
CGCCGGGCGGGGGCCAGCGCCGCGGTGGGCGGCAGCAGCAGCTCCGCGCCGCGGTTGCGGAACGCCAGAAGCGCCACCTGGTCGCGCCGCACATAGCAATCGGCCAGCAGCAGCTGCACCGCGCCCTTCGCTTCCGCCAGCCGGTTCAGCGCCGAAGAGCCGGAGGCGTCGACCGCGAAAATCGCCACCGAGCGGACCGGCGCCTGATGCCGGCGAACCCTGAAATCGCCGCCGAGAACGATGACCCGCCCCGGATGATCCGGCCGCTCGCGCCGGCGCAGCGCCTGCATCGGGGCGGCGGCCCGCAGCGTCTCGACGAGGGCGAGACCATGCTCCCGCCCCGGCCGGCCGGGGCGCGCGCCGAGCGGCCTTCCATGCGCGGCCGTCGCGGCGGCAGGGGCGGCGGCGCGCCCGCCGGCAGTGCCGCGGCGGCCCTGGCCGAGCAGCAGCGCGGCCAGAAGTTCCGGCGGCAGCGCGCTGCGGGCGGCATCGAGAACCCGGTCCGCCGCCTGCTCGCCCTCGGTCTCGGGTGGCGCCGGCGCCGCCACCTCGTCGCCGCACGCCGGCGGCGGCGGCGTGGACTCTGGTTCCGCGTCCGTATCCTCTTCCGCCGGCGCCGGCAGGCGGGTGGCACGATGGGCAAGCACCAGCTGGGCTGCCAGCATCGCGTCCTCCT
>NZ_JFHO01000147.1:0-2000 GCF_000724705.2 Acidiphilium sp. JA12-A1 | reverse complement strand
GGTCGCCCCACAGCACGGACAATGGCCGGCATAGCGTTCGACGCGGGTGACGACCGGCTTGATCGGCGGCAGATCGATCTTGTCGTAGCGCTGCGCGAGGCGCTGATCCGCGTCAGTCAGCCCGGCACGGCAGTGCTGGCAATGCGCCGCCTTCGCGATCACCGTCTGATCGGGGTTCTCGGCAAGCAAGCGACCGCCACCCTCACGGCCGAGACTGCCTTTGCGGGGCCCCTTGCGCGGACTTTTCTCGGGCCGGTTTGGCTTCTGCCCGCGCGATGGCGGCAGGCTCGAATTGTCCGGCCGCTTCGGCGGTTCGTTTAGCCGCGCCTCCAACTCCGCAATCCGGCGTTCCGCATCCGAAAGCCGGATTGCCAGTTCCGCGTTCCTGCGCTCGGATGATTGCAACGCGTCCCATAGCGCGCGGATCAGCGCGTCTTTCTCAGCGTGCGATAGGAGAGACAGGTCAGGAAGCTCGTTCACGCCTCCCGTCGAATCGTATCCGCCGTGGTCACGTCAATTCACAATCGATTCAACTTATCGACGGACCAGGATGAGCAGATACAAAAAATATTATCTTATTATCTTCTAAATTGTGAATAATGATCCCATTTTGAATTTCACGAAAAACAACAATATCTCTAAGGCGCCTTTTGTTAGTCAGTTGGATTGTTGCGTTTGGCGTTTTCTTTTGCAGATCATGCAATGCCAAAAAATTTCCAGTATTAACTGTAATTATCAACAGAAGGGACGAAGCAATAATAAAATTTCCAGTATTAATAGAAATTTTTCTAGGTATAATTAAATAATTTATAAATCCAAAAATAAAGCAAAAATAAATAGGTATTAAAACGGCTGTAAAATCATAGCAATCTGAGAATAAATAAGAAAATAAATTTAATAATAAAAAAATTGGCATTACAATGTAAAAAATTCTTATTTTAAAAATTGTTTTATTGTATGTCGCTATAAGAAATGGCGATTTTTGACCACCACCTATATTGTATCCAAAAAGACTGCCGATGGATAGAAAAAATATTGCTCGTGGAACCCAGCTTATGGCAAAGGAAATTTGATCGTTGATCGTTAATAGACCAAGCGCATTTGGCATAATTGTTTGAAAATAGACCCAATTTGAGACAATAGAGAGAATTATCGAAATGGTAGTGAGCAGAGCAATAATATTAGGTACTAATTTAAGCGTATCGAAACTAATGATATCAATGGCCTTATTTTCTTCCATTATTTTGACCTGTCATTTCGATCGGTCTGAAGATAGGCCAGCTTATAGGGTAAACGCCCTCGTTGCGAACGGAAGCTCTCATAATTAATTAAATTCATTGCGAGTGCCGGAAATCGAAATTGATGTGGCTTGCCATGATCGACAGCCGTAGCCAGAGGTTTAAATGCCAGAGAAGAAAAAAGGTATCTGCTCAACCCGGTAGGGGGGCGATGGGCAGTGATGCTCCGGTGACGGCGTTTTTGATAGCGGTGTAGGCATCAAGGCCGTGCCGCGCGGCGGTCCCGACGACGGATCGGACGTTGGCGAAGAAATCGGCGCCCCAGTTGGATCGGAACCCTCCGGTGACCTTGCGATATGTCGCGGTAGGCCGGAGTTCGCGCTCGGAGCCGTTGTTGTCCGCGGCGATATCCGGGTGGTCGAGGAAGGTGAAGAGATGATCACGAACCTTGCCGTATCGTCGGCGCAATCGTCTGCCGTGGTGGTTGATCGGGGCGAGCGCCATGACGGCGTCGAGATCATGGTCGAGGCGCCGCCGCCAGGCGCGTCTTGTAGCGTCCGCGAGCGTGCGATGGCGCCGCGCCAGCACGACGGCGCGGAGCAGCAGGGCCTTCATTCTGGGTGCGAAGATCGTATCACCCGCCTCGATCGCGAATTTGCAGTCCCGGAGTTGGTGGGCGAGGCAAATCTGCCAGTCATCGGCATGACCGCGCTGGGCGCCATAGAGATCGGAGATCCRGATAGCGGGGCGATGGCCGTCCAT
>NZ_JFHO01000148.1:0-5238 GCF_000724705.2 Acidiphilium sp. JA12-A1 | reverse complement strand
CGCGCCGGTTCCGCCCGCCCGCCGCCTGCGCGCCGCCGCCCCGCCGCAACCGCGCCCCGCCCGGTCGCTGATCCGCGCCAGGCGGCCCGCCCCTGTCCGGCCCAACGGCCGGATACTTGTCATGCGGCGAAAATGGACGAACAATATAACATCACGACACCGAAACGATGCGGCTGTTCGCACAGGCAGTTTCCGGTCCGCCCGGACCGGACGCACCGCCCTGAAATCCATGGAGAAGCATGAAGTGAGCGTTTCCGATATCTTCGCGCAGATCGTCGCCCTGGTCGGCGGCGCCGCCGTTCTCGCCCGCCGGTCGGACGCGCCCCGCCAGCCCGCCTGGGGCACCGCGCCCGCCATCCCGCCGGCGAAATCGCAGGGCAGCATCCCGACCCTGAAGATGCCGACGGCGCGCGGCTGGCCCGCGGGGCGCACGCCGGTGGCCGCTCCCGGCCTGAAGGTCAACGCCTTCGCCACCGGCCTGCAGCACCCGCGCTGGATCTGCGCGCTCCCCGGCGGCGACGTGCTGATCGCCGAGGCGTGCGAGGTGCCGCGCCCGCCCTCCTCGATCTTCGACTACGCGATGATCAGCACGATGAAGCGCGCCGCCGCGATGGGGCCGAGCGCCAACCGCATCACCCGCCTGCGCGACGCGGATGGCGACGGCGTCGCCGAAATCCGCAACGCCTTCATGGAAAATCTCAACCAGCCCTTCGGCATGGCCCTGGTCGGCGACACCTTCTATGTCGGCAATACCGATGGCGTGATGGCCTTCCCCTACACGAACGGCGCGGAGCGCATCGCCGCGCCGGGGCGGCGGCTCACCCGCTTCAACCCCGGCGGCCACTGGACCCGCAGCCTGCTGCCGAGCCCGGACGGCGCGAAACTCTATGTCGGCGTCGGCTCGCTCACCAACATCGCCGAGGCCGGCATGGCGGTGGAGGAAGGCCGCGCCGCCATCCACGAGATCGACCTTGCCAGCGGCGCCAGCCGCATCTTCGCCGCCGGCCTGCGCAACCCGGTCGGCCTCGCCTGGGAGCCGCGCACCGGCGCGCTCTGGACGGTGGTCAACGAGCGCGACGGCATCGGCGACGAAACCCCGCCCGACTATCTCACCACCGTGCGCGAGGGCGGCTTCTACGGCTGGCCCTATTGCTACTGGGGCCAGACGGTGGACGACCGGGTGAAGCAGGACCCCGCCCTCGTCGCCCGCGCCCTCACGCCGGATTACGCGCTCGGCGGCCACACCGCCTCGCTCGGCCTCTGCTGGCTGCCCGCCGGCGCGCTGCCCGGCTTTCCCGAAGGCATGGCGATCGGCCAGCACGGCTCGTGGAACCGCAGCACGCTGAGCGGCTACAAGGTCGTCTTCATCCCCTTCGCCGATGGCCGCCCCGCCGGCCCGCCGCGCGACATCCTGAGCGGCTTCCTCTCGGCGGACGAACGAGAGTCCTATGGAAGGCCGGTCGGCGTCGCGCTCGGCCCGGATGGCGGCCTGCTCGTGGCCGACGATGTCGGCGACGTGATCTGGCGGGTGACCGGCGCCTGAGGCCGGCGCGCCCTGCCGTCAGCCGAGGCCGTCATCCGCCGGCGGGCGGAATCGGGCGAGGCGCGGCGCCAGCACCGGCAGCACGAACAGCGAGAGCAGCGTCGCCGTCAGCAGCCCGCCGAGAATGACGATCGCCATCGGCCCCTCGATCGCATCGCCGGGGGAGCCGGCGGCGATCGCCAGCGGCAGCAGCCCGAGGGCCGTCACGCTCGCCGTGATCACGATCGCCGGCAGCCGGTCGGCCGCCGCCGCGCGCGCCGTCGCCGCCGACCAGTCCATCCCGTGCTCCAGCACCAGCCGGCGCATGTGGATCAGCAGCAGCAGCCCGTTGCGCAGCGTCAGGCCGAACAGCGTCGCCAGCCCCACCATCGCGCCGAGGCCGAGATGACCGGCGAGGAAGATCCACACCGCCGCGACGCCGCCGGCAAAGGCGACCGGCAGGATGCCGACGATCAGCGCCACCGCCCGCGCGTCGCGCAGCGCCAGCGCGATGAGCGAGAGGATGACGCCCAGCGCCATCCCCGCATGCACGACGAGCGAGCGCCGCGCCGCCCCGCCCGCGATCGCGGTGCCGCCATACTGCACATAAATTCCGGCCCCGAGCCCAAGCCCGGCGATGCGCCGGCGCAGCGCCGCGACCACCGCCGCGGACCGCCCGTGCGCGGTCTGCACGGTGACGACCTGCACCCGCCGGCCGTCATCGTGCAGGATCTGCGCCGGGCCGCGGGTCTGGCCGATTTGCGCGATCCGCCGCAACGGCACCACCATCCCGCCGGACGCCGCCACCGGCAGGTCGCCCACCGAGGCCGGCTCGCGGCGCAGCGCCTTCGGCAGCGTCACCACCACCGGCTCGACCAGCGTGCCGCGATACACATGGCCGACCACCGTACCGGCATAGGCGATCCGCAGCGCCGCGAGCGCCGCGCGCGCCGTCACGCCATAGCGCAGCATCGCCGCGCGATCGAGCGTCACCGACAGGGTGGGCTCCGCCTGGGTCGCGGCCAGCGATGCCGCGCGCACCCCCGGCAGGTGCCGCGCCGCGGCGGCGATGCGCCGGGCCGCGACGTCGATCCGGGCGAGGTTCGGCCCGTAGACCGACACCGTCACCGGCGCCGTCACCCCCGCGAGGCTCTCGTCGATCCGCTCGCTCAGGAAGGTGTGGGTCCACCAGGCCAGCCCCTGGATACCGTCGACCGCGTCGAGAATCCGGCGCGTCGAGCGCGCGGCGTGGCGGTTGCCGGTTCGGCTGAGGGTGATGTCGATCTCGGCCTTGTTCACCCCGGCATGGCCGTTGCTCATCGAGGCCCGGCCGATATGCATCACCGCGTTGGCGACCTCGGGCAGGTGCTCGATCGTGCCGACCACCTGCCGGCCGATCGCCAGCATCGCGTCGATCGACATGCCGGGCGCGGCCAGGTAGTGGACGATCACGTCGTTCTCGCGGAAGCGCGGCAGGAAGCGCGTCTGGAGCAGCGGCGCGCTGACCGCCGCCACCGCCGCCACGGCCACCGCCAGCACGGCGGCGAGCCGCCCCCAGCGTTCGAGGCCGGCCAGCGCCCGCCGGTAGGCCGGTTGCAGCAGCACGATCGGCGGCGTGTGCGCCCGCCCGTCATCGCCGCGCCCGAGCAGCAGCGCCGCGAGCGCCGGCGTCACCACCAGCGCCACCATGAGCGAGGCCGCGATCGCGGCGATATAGGCGATGCCGAGCGGCGCGAACAGCCGTCCCGCCACGCCGCCGAGCGCGATCACCGGGGTGAAGGCGACGACGACGGCGGCGCTCGCGAACACGATCGCGCTGCGCACCTCCAGCGAGGCGCGGAGGATCACCAGCAGCCTCGGCGCCGGGGCGGCGGCGGCGCGGTTCTCCCGCAGGCGGCGGGTGATGTTCTCGACATCGACCACCGCGTCGTCGACCAGTTCGCCGAGCGCGATCGCGAGGCCGGCCAGCGCCATGGTGTTGAGGGTGATGCCGAGCGCCGTGATCACCCGACCGCCGCCAGCAGCGACACCGGAATGGCGACGAAGGAAATCAGCGCCGCCCGCCAGTCGCGCAGCGCGACGAGCAGCACGAGCAGGATCAGCGCCGCGCCGATCAGCAGCACATGGCCGAGATCGAGCAGCGCGACGCGGATGAACGCCGCCGGCGTGAAGGCGCGCGGATCGACGCCGACCCCCTCCGCCCGCAGCCCCGGCGTCAGCCGCGCGATCACGTGCGCCGCCTGGTTGGCGACCTTCAGCGTGTTGGCGCCATAGAGCGAGGAGACCAGCAGCAGCAGCCCCTGCCGGTCATGGATCAGCGCCGCGCCGAACCGCGGCGGCGCGGCGATCCGCACATGGGCGACATCGCCGAGGCTCACCGGCACGCCATCGCGCGCGCCGAGCCAGCTTGCCGCCAGCGCCGCGGCGTTGCGCGCCTGCCCCTCCGGCGCGAGGACGAGGCGCTGGGCGCCGCTGTCGATGAACCCGGCGCCGAGCACGGCGCTCGCCGCATGCGCCGCCCGCGCCACTGCCGCCAGGGTGAAGCCGGTGGCCAGCAGGCGGCGCGGCCGCACGGCGACGTCGAATTGCGGGGGCCGCGCGCCGAACATCACGATATTCGCCACCCCCGGCACCGCCAGCAGCGCCGGCCGCACCTCGGTCTCGGCGATCGCCGTCAGCCGCTCCAGCGACATGTGCCCGGTGGGGTAGAGCCCGATTTCCAGCGCCGTGCCGGTGGAGGACTGCATCGGCGCGAGCCGGGGCACGATCCCCGCCGGCAGCGCGCCGCCGAGTTCGGCCAGCCGCCCGGCGACGCGCTGGCGGTCGCCGAAGGGATCGGTGCCGCCGTGGAACACCAGATGCACCACCGACAGCCCGGCCTCCGAGGTCGAGCGCATCCGCGCGAGGCCGGGCAGGCCGGTGAGGCGGCGCTCCAGCCGGTCGGTGACCAGCTGTTCGGTCTGCAACGCGCTGAAGCCGGGTGTGGCGGTCTCGATCACCACCGTCGGCGCGGTGAATTCGGGAAACACGTCGTAGCGGGCGCCGGGCAGCCGCGCGATCTGGATCGCCGCGAGCCCGCCCACCAGCAGCACGACGACGAGCCGGTAGCGCAGCGCGGCGCGGACGATGGCGGACAACAGCATGGGCCGGTCTCAGGTCCCGCCGGCGGCGCCGGCGGTCCGCGCCAGCATCGAGTTCAGCAGCCCGGCCCCGCGCACGACGATGGCGGGATCGCGCGGCAGCGCCGTGGCGGGCACGAAGCGCGTGCCCGGCGCATCGCCCCGCCGCAGCGAGCCGGTGCCGCCGAGCGGAACGGCGGTGAAGACGCGCGGCGCCGTCCGCACGAAGGCGAAGGCGCGGTCATGGTGCCAGACCAGCGCCGAGACCGGCACGTCATATCCGGCGATCGTCCGCCCCGCCGGCAGCGACACCGCGAGCGGCGTGCCGACGGGCAGGGCCGGTCCGGTGAACAGGAACGCCTGGCCGAGCAGCCCCGGCGGCAGCTGCCCCGCCGGGCCGATGGCATGGAGCGCCGCCGTCCCGCCATTCGCCAGCCGCGCCGTCGCGGCGGCGGGCAGGTGGTTCAGCGCCGCGCCGCCCTGCACCACCGAGACGAGCGACCCGCCGGCTTCGATGGCGCGGAACGGCGCGCCGTTCCCGGCGATCGCGGCGCCGAGCGCGGCGCCGAAGCGGGCCGCCGCCGCCGACCGCAGCGC
>NZ_JFHO01000149.1:0-1225 GCF_000724705.2 Acidiphilium sp. JA12-A1 | reverse complement strand
CCGGCACGCTGGCGCATCCGGCCACCGGCATCGCCCCGCCCGGCGACTATGCCCAGGCGATCGCCGCCGCCGGCCAGAAGATGGGCGGCGGGCAGACCCTGTTCGGCCAGATCACCCGCCAGCTCGGCCTGGCGCCGCGCTCCGCCGCGCCGCAGAGCTGCGCCTCGGCCCTGGCTCTCGCGCGGATGGGCCATCCCGGCCCGGCGCCGACCACCGCCGGCCTCGCCACGGGCGGCGGCAACGGCGGCGGCACCGGCAGCGGCAGCGGCCAGGCCCCCGGCGCGGTGAGCGGGCCGCAGAACCTGCTCCAGTCGCTGTTCCACTGACGGCGCGGCGATGAAGCGCATCTGGAGCGCCGTCGCCGTGCAGGCGCTGGAGACGGGCTTCGGCATCACGCTCGATGGCAGGCCGGTGCGCCTGCCCGGCGGCGCCCCGCTCGCCGTGCCGGCCGAGGCCCTCGCCCGCGCCATCGCCGCCGAGTGGGACGCGCCGGACAAGGATCAGGACATCCGCCCCGACGACCTGCCGCTCACCCGCCTCGCCGGCACCGCCGTCGAGCGCATCGCGCCCGACACGGCGCCGGTGCGCGCCGGCCTGCTCGCCTATGGACGCAGCGACCTGCTCTGCTACCGCGCCACCGGGCCGGACGGGCTGGTGGCCGAACAGGCGCGGCTCTGGCAGCCCTGGCTCGACTGGGCCGGCGCCACGCTCGGCGCGCGCCTCGCCGTCACCGCCGGCATCACCGCGATCGACCAGCCGCCGGAGGCGATCGCCGGCCTCGATGCGGCGCTCGCCACCCACGATGCCTGGAGCCTCGCCGGGCTCGGCGTCACCGTCCCCGCCCTCGGCAGCCTCGTGCTCGGCCTCGCCGTCGCGGCGGGCGCGATCGCGCCGGCGGCGGCGCATGACTGCGCGACGCTCGACGAACGCTGGCAGGAACGGCTCTGGGGCGAGGACGCCGAGGCCGCCGCCCGCCGCGCGCGGATCGGCGGGGAGATTGCCAGCGCCGCCCGGTTCGTTAATCTCGCCCGGTCATGATCGCGAAGCATCTGATCCTGTCGGGCCGCGTCCAGGGTGTCGGGTTCCGCGACTGGATGGTGACGCGCGCCCGCCGCCTGGCCCTGGCCGGCTGGGTCCGCAACCGGGCGGACGGCACGCTCGAGGCGCTGGTCGCCGGGGATGCGCCGGCGGTCGAGGAATTGCTGCGCGCCTGCCGCCGCGGCCC
>NZ_JFHO01000150.1:0-4094 GCF_000724705.2 Acidiphilium sp. JA12-A1 | reverse complement strand
CGCCGCCGGCCGGCATGTGCGCGGGTTCGGCGCGCTGCCGGCCTCGGCCGGATTCGTCGTCGCCGATTCGAAGGGCGGCGTGGTCGGCTGCGCGACCACGATGAACAACCTGTTCGGCACCGGGCGCATCGCCACGGGAACCGGCATCCTGCTCGCCGCCTCGCCGCGGCGGGTGACGCCGCCGCTGCTGAGCGTCGCCCTCGCCACCCGCGACGGCGCCTTCCGCGCGGTGACGACGGGCACCGGGCAGGCCGGCGCGCCGCTCGCCGCCGCCGCCGCGATGGCCGATTCGCTGCGCACCGGCCAGGCGATGCCCCGGCCGGTGCCGGCACCGGGCCGCGCCGATGCGATCGCCTGTTCCGGCACGCTGCCGGGCGCGCCGAAATCCTGCGCCGCCGCGGCCGATCCGCGCGGCGCCGGCCTCGCCATCAGTTCGCGCTGAGGCGGCAATGACCCTGAAGACCGGCGCCGGGGCGCGGGTTCCGCCCTTTCTGGTGATGGACGTGATCTCGGCGGCCAACGCGCTCGCCGCCAGCCCGGCGGCGGCGAACCGCCGGGTGATCCGCATGGAGGTCGGCCAGCCCGGCCAGGGCGCGCCAGAGGGCGTGCGCCACGCCGTCGCCGCCGCGATGGCGGGGACCGATCCGCTCGGCTATACCGAGGCGCTGGGCCTGCCCGGCCTGCGGCGGCGGATCGCCGCGCATTATGCCGACTGGTACGGGCTCGACCTGCCGGCCGCGCGCGTCGCGGTGACCGCCGGGGCCTCGGGCGGGTTTCCGCTCGCCTTCCTCGCCGCCTTCGAGCCGGGGGATACGATCGCCCTCGCCGCCCCATGCTATCCGCCCTACCTGAACATCATGACGGCGCTCGGGCTGCGGCCGCTGCTGCTGCCGGCCACCGAGGAAACCGGATTCCAGCCGACAGTGGCGATGATCGCGGCGCTCGACCCGCAGCCGGACGGGCTGCTGATCGCCTCGCCCGCCAACCCGACCGGGGCGATGCTGCACCCCGACGACCTCGCCGCCCTCGCCCGGCACTGCCATGCGAACGGCATCCGCCTGATCAGCGACGAGATCTATCACGGCCTGACCTATGGCAAGCCGGCGGCCACCGCCGCCGCCTTCAGCCCCTCGGCGATCGTGATCAACTCGTTCTCGAAATATTTCTCGATGACGGGCTGGCGCGTCGGCTGGATGGTGCTGCCGGAGGAGCTGGTGCGGCCGGTGGAGTGCCTCGCGCAGAACATGTTCATCTGCGCGCCGCATGTCGCCCAGCGCGCGGCCGAGGCGGCGTTCGACTGCCACGCCGAGCTTTCGGCGCGGCGCGACGCCTATGCCCGTTCGCGCGCCCTGCTGCTCGACGCCCTGCCCCGCGCCGGGATGACGAAGCTCTCCCCGGCGGATGGCGCCTTCTACATCTATGCCGACATCGCCGCGACCGGGCAGGACAGCGCCGCCTTCTGCCGCGCGATGCTGCACGACCTGCACATCGCCGCGACGCCGGGGCATGATTTCGACACCGCGCGCGGCGGCGATTTCGTGCGGTTTTCCTATTGCGCCGACGAGGCCGACATCGCCGAGGCGGCGCTCCGGCTGACCGAATCGCCGCCCGGAAGATAGGGCCCCTTCAGTACGAGCCGAAGGCGACCCCGCTGGTCGGATCGACATAGACCATCTCGTCCGCCACCCGGCGCACACCGCCGATTCCCTCGGCGAGCACGATCAGCGCCATCCGCTCGGCATCGCTGAACACGGGGCCGGAAAGCGTCGCGACGCCATGATCGACCTTGACCTCGATGGTCGCCTTGGGCGCCCAGTTGGTCTTCTCGATCGCGGCCCGGATGCGGCTGGCCACCACATCGTCGCTGACCGGCGTGTCCTCGACCACCAGCAGCGCGGTGATCAGCCGGGCGAGGATGTTCCGCCGGTTGAGCATGCCGAGCAGGATCTCGCCCTGGACGACCGGCAGCTGCTTCACCCGGTAGGTTTCCATGATGTCGATCGCATCGCACAGCGGCGTGTCGGGGCCGACGGAGCGGACCGGCGTGGTCATGATCTCGCCGACATGCCGGCCGCGGGTGCGGGCGAACTGTCGGGCCGAGGTTTCGGGGGCGAGGAAGCCGCGCCACCAGCCGATGTCCGGAGCGGTCTCGAGTTCGGGGCGGCGCAGCATGTCGCCATCGGTGATGATGCCGAGCAGCCGGCCGCCACGGTCGATCACCGGGAGGGCGGACAGGTTCTGGTCGAGCATGATCCGGCCGGCATCGGCAACGGTCGTCTCGGGTTCGACGGTGAGTGGACCAACCGTCATGATCTCACGCACGTTCATGTCATCCTCCTTTTGGCTAGGAGGACCATGCGCGATGCCCTCCGCCCGCGCATTGACTTGCGTCAATCGCGGAAGCGGGCCGGCCTCAGGCGCCGGCGCGGGCGATTTCGGCCAGGGCCTGCGGGCGGGCGACGCTGATATTGTGGTCCGGCGTCACGTCGATCACGCCCTGCTTGCGCAGCGCGGTGAGCGCGCGGGAGACGGTTTCGATGGTCAGGCCGAGATAATCGGCGAGATCGGTGCGGGTCATCGGCAGCCGCAGCCCGGCCCGCGGGGCGCCGCACATCATCGCCCGCCGGCTCCAGCTGTCGATGAAGCTGGCGAGCCGCTCGATCGCGCTCTTGCGGCCGAGCAGCAGCATCTGCTCCTGCGCCACGATGAGTTCGTGCGAGGCGACGTCGAGCAGCCGGCGCTCGAGCGCGGGAAAGCGGGAGAACACGTTGCGCATTTCCACGCGGTCGAACCGGCACAGCCGGACATCGTCGATCGCCTCGGCGCTGAACGTGTAGCGGTCGTCGGCGGCGAGGCCGACGAAATCGCCCGCGCCGACGAAGCCGGTGATCTGCCGGCGCCCGTCGGGCAGGTCCTTGTGCAGCTTGGCGGTGCCGTGATTGATGTTGAAGAAGTAACGGGCGCTGTCGCCCTCCACCGCGAAGCTCTGGCCGCGCGACACCGTGGACTGCCGCGCCACGCTCGCGAGGAAATGAAGATCCTCGTCCGCCAGCGCATCGCACAGGCCGATATGCCGCGCCTCGCAGCCCGCGCACAGGCCTGGAATGATGGCTTCCGATAGATTGATGGGCGAGCGAAGCGCCCGGTCCCGCTGCTCCAGCATCTCGCGTCCTTCCGACGTCTCAGCAATCATTTTCTAGTGCAGAGCAACAAGGTCGCGCAACTCGTATGATTCAGGCCGCGAATGTGCGGTTAGCTGCGCCACCGGCGACGCGCGCGGCGCTTTGTCTTTTAATTCGAGAATCTTACAGGGCTTCCGGTTGATTTCGATCAAGGCGCGGTTCATCCGCATGGTCGATCCTGTCATGCTTTCTGACGATGTTACATTGCATGCATGTAAGAGGGGCAAAAGGGTGGGTAACCCGAGTTCGACTTGGTCAGCAGGCCAACGATCGAGCAGGTGGCGGGAACGAAGAAATTGTCGCGGATACTGGTTAGGTGGGGCGGAGGCGGGCTCTGACGTAGAAGTCGAGCGGCGCGATGATCGCGGCCCCCACCACCTTGAACCTGCTACCCAGATAATCCCAGATCGCGATGCCAAGTTTGTCACAGGTCTTGGCGAGGCTCAGGAACGCGTCGCGGCAATCCCGGCCGGTCTCACTCCGGGTTCCGGCGCTGATCTTCCGCCGCGTGACGTGACCGCGGATGTCGTTTTCCGAACCATTGGTGTGGAGCGGGATTTCCGGCCGTTCCAGCACCATCAGTAGTTCGGCCTTGTTGGCGTGCAGCCGCGCCAGCAGACGGTCCAGCGTCACGAAGCCGGTGCGGCAGAGGAAGATACGGTCGAAGCGGGTCCGTAACGCCCGAGCCTGCCGCTTGCCCGGTTTTTGCTGGTACGCTTTGAGGTCCGCGTAAAAATCCCAGATCAGGCCACGAACCCGCGTTTGAGCGGCGCGATGCTGGTCGTTGAACGTGTCCAGTTTATGCACCAGCCGTTCCGCGTGGACCCAGCACAACGCGTGCCGGCCGATATTGAATTGTCCGGCGTCGTCGCTCAGAATAACGGCATCGCACAGAAATTCATGCGCCTGAAA
>NZ_JFHO01000151.1:0-6273 GCF_000724705.2 Acidiphilium sp. JA12-A1 | reverse complement strand
GGCCTCGAGCGCGGCCTCGGCGGCGGCGCGGAAGGCGAGCTGGGTGGCCAGCGCGTCGTTCAGGGTGAGGCGGGCGAGGGCCGCGTGCAGGGCGGCGGCGGCATCGCCGGCGAGGGCGAAGACGGCGCCGGCGCGCGGCCGCGTGGCGGGATCGGCGCGCAGGCGGCTGGCCTCGGCGTGCAGGATCATGCCGAGATTGAGCGGCATCACCTCGTTCAGCCGGGCGAGGGGCAGGCTCATCCAGTCCGCCGGGATCGCCTCCAGCGCGTCGGGCTCGAAGCCGTAGCGGGCGCGGATGGCCGGCCAGAGGTGGGAGCGGGCGGCGGCGGCGGCCGGCCAGTCGAGATCGACCGCCGCCTCGAACAGGGCGCGGGCGGCGAAGCCGAGGCCGGGATCGGAGACCGGATCGAGGGCGCGGGCGCGATCGGCCAGCCAGGCGCGGAAGCGCGGGCGCTGGGCGGCATCGTCCTCGGCCAGCGCGCCGCGGGTGGCGCCGGCATAGGCGACCAGGGTGAAGCCCTCGCGGCCGACGCGGACATTGGCGAAGCCGGCGGATTCGAGCAGGCGGCGCAGGCTCGCCTCGGTCTGGAAGACCATGTGGATGCCGGGGGCGAGGAGCTGGGCGAGGTCGGTTTCCGGCGTCGTGCGGTCGATCGCCGCGCCGTCCGGCGTGGTGAGCAGGAGGATGCCGTCCGGCGCCAGGCGGGCGCGCAGCTCGGCGAGCAGGGCGGCGGGGCGCTGGACGTGCTCGATCACCTCGGTCGCGGCGATGACGTCCCATGGCGCGGCATCGGGCAGGGCGTCGGGGAAATAGCCGTCGACGATGTCGAGGCCGAGATCGGCGGCGCCGACGCGGGCCATCGGCGAGGGGTCGATGCCGAGGCAGGTCCAGCCCATCGCGTGGCGGGCGAAATCGAGGCCGAACCCGTAGCCGCAGCCGATTTCGAGGCAGCGCGTGCCGGGCTTGCGGGCGATGCGGCCGAGCAGGCGGGTGATGGCGACGAGGCCGGCGCCGTGCTGGATGTGGAACTGGTGCCAGCCCCAGTCCATCACGTCGGGGTCGCCATAGTTGGGGACGCGCAGCGGCGGGTAGAAGCGGGCGGTGCAGGCGGGGCAGGCGAGCACCGGCTTGCGGTCGCCGCGGGGCAGCTTGGGCGCGGTCCAGGCGACGTCGAGCAGGCGGGGCTTGGGGCCTTCGGCGCCGCAGTTCGGGCAGACGAGATCCTGCGGCGCCGCCGGCGCGTCCGGCCAGTGGACGCGGATCGCCGGGGCGGTGGCGGGCTGGGGGGGGCTGGTCGTCATCTCCGGCAGATGGGCGCGCGCCGGTTACGCGAACAGGGCCGGGACGCGGGCGCGGAGGGCGGCGTCCAGCTCCGCGCGGCGGGCCCAGAGGGCGCGGTACCAGTCGGTCCGGGCGCGGACCTGGTAGGCGAGCATCCGGTTCGCGGCGACCTCGGCGCGGGCGGAATCGGCGAGGCGGCGGGCGGCCTCGGGATAGGCGAGCAGGCGGAGGAGCTGCATGCGCAGATGGTCGGGCGAGGTGAAGATCAGGCCGGTCTCGCCGTCGCGCAGCGAGTCGCCGTAGACCACCGGGCTCGCCAGGGGAACGACGCGGGCGGCGCCGGCCTCGATGTATTTCAGGTCGGACTTGCCGCGGTTGAAGGGCGTGTCGGCCAGCGGCATGAAGCTGATCTCGCAGCCGGCGAGGCGGCTGCGATAGGTCGCGTAGTCGGAGATCGGCACGAATTCCTTGTTCGGCGTCTCCAGCGCGTCGAAGAAGGCGCGGTCGTGCATGACGAGCAGGTGCAGGCGCGGGCCGACGGCGCGCAGCACCTCGTTCAGCACGGGCATGTAGGGCGCCCAGTCCTCCTCGCGGTTGAGGGCGCCGAAGAACAGGGTCAGGCGGTCGGGGTTGGCGAAGTTGGCCGGCGGGTCGAGCGCGCGGATCGCGTTGGGGAAGACCGCGACCTCGGGATTCCAGGCGGCGAGGGTGGCGGCGAGCGGCTCGGTGCTGGTCTGGATCGCGTGGACGCCGGTGAAGGAGAGCAGCTCGGCGACATCGATGCCGCGGGCGGCGAGGAAATCGGGGTGGTCGTCGAACTCGGTGACGACGAGGAAGCCGCGGTCGATCAGCGCGCGCAGGCGGGCGCGGCCGGAGTCGCCGACCAGCAGCGGGCGGTGCAGCACGGCGATGTGCGGCGCGCCCTCGATCATCGGGGCGATCTCGGCTTCCTGGCGGACGACGCTGAAGACGGTGGGGTCGCTCGCCAGCGCCGCCGCCGGCTCGATGACGCGGACATCGGAGACGCCGCCCTGCGGCGGCAGCATGGTGGAGGCGACGACCAGGCGCTCGCGCGGGGCGAGGCTGGCGCGCCAGACGAACTGCACGGGGGTGGCGCGGCCGAGATATTCCGCCGGATCGACGCCGATCGCGGCGAGGCCGGGGCGCATCGCCTCGACGAAGCGGGCGGCGGCGGCGGCATCGCTCGGGCGGGAGCGGACGTCGCACGGGGTGAGGCCGGCGCGTTCGAGCAGGGCGCGCATGGTGCGCGGGGTGAAGAAGCGCAGATGCGTGCGGTCGAGCAGGCCGCGCTCGTCATAGTCGAACCGGCCGGCGAACAGCCGGTAGGCGATGCTCCAGTGCTCGACATTGGGGAAGCAGACGACCACCGCGCCGCCGGGGTTGAGGTGGCGGACATGGCGGGCGAGCACGGCCCAGGGATCGGCCAGGTGTTCCAGCACGTCGCCATAGACCAGGACGTCGACGCCGCCGGAGAGGTCGAAGGGTAGGTCCTCGGCCTGGATGTCGCAGCGGGCGACCTCGGTCAGGCGGGTGCGGGCGATGGCGAGCGCCGCCTCGTCGGTATCGATGCCGAGCACGCGGGCGGCGGGGTTGAGGCGGAGATAGGCGGCGCCGAGCGCGCCGCCGCTGCAGCCGATGTCGATCACCGTCCGCGCGTCCAGCGGAATGGCGGCGAGCAACTCGGGGTTGGCGAAGTCGGGGTAGGCGCCGGCCATGGCGAGTTCGGGCGGCGCGTCGCCGGCCGTGGCGCCGGCGGTCAATTCATCCATCGGAAAACTCCCTGTCCTGCTCAAAATCCTGCTCAAATTCAGGGTTCGCGGCCAATTGCGAAACGCTGCCGCGACCCACGCCATGATACACGAAACCGGCGGCGCGAATCGCCGCCGGGTCGAAAATGTTGCGCAGGTCGACGATCAGCCGGCCCTGCATCCGCGCCGCGAGCCAGGCCGGGGCCAGGGCGCGGAACTCGTTCCATTCGGTGACGGCGACCAGCACCGCCGCCCCCTCGATCGCCGCCTCGGCGGTTTCGGCGTAGCGCACCGCGGCGGGCAGCAGGGGCTTCGCCGCCGCCATCGCCGCCGGATCATAGGCGATGATGTCGGCGCCGTCATCCGCGAGCGCCTCGATCAGCGGGATCGCCGGGGAATCGCGCATGTCGTCGGTCTCGGGCTTGAAGGCGAGGCCGAGCACGGCGACGCGCATGCCGCGCACCGAGCCGCCGGCGGCATCGAGCACGCGGCGGCCGAGCCCGGCCTTGCGCGCGTCGTTCACCGCGACCACCGCCTCGGTCAGGCGGGAGGGGGCGCGGGCGTCCTGGGCGATGCGGGCGAGGGCGAGCGTGTCCTTGGGGAAGCAGGAGCCGCCGAAGCCGGGGCCGGGATGGAGGAACTTGGCGCCGATCCGCCGGTCGAGCCCCATGCCGCGGGCGACGCCGTGCACGTCCGCCCCCACCGCCTCGCAGAGATCGGCCATCTCGTTGATGAAGGTGACCTTCATCGCGAGGAAGGCGTTGGCGGCGTATTTGATGAGTTCGGCGGTTTCGAGCCCGGTGATCAGGATCGGCGTCTCGATCAGGTTGAGCGGGCGGTAGAGGGCGCGCAGCACCTCGCGGGCGCGCTCGGTCTCGGCGCCGACGACGACGCGGTCCGGCCGCATGAAGTCGCCGATCGCGCTGCCCTCGCGCAGGAATTCCGGATTCGAGGCGACGTCGATCGCAAGGTCGGGGCGGCGGGCGGCGGCGAGGGCGGCGAGGCGGCGGCCGGTGCCGACCGGGACGGTGGATTTGGTGACCAGCACCGTCGGGTGGTCGAGTGCCGCCAGCACCTGCTCGGCGGCGGCGAAGACATAGGACAGGTCGGCATGGCCGCCGCCGCGCCGCGAGGGCGTGCCGACGGCGATGAACACCGCCTCGGCCCCGGCGATCGCCTCCTCGATCCGCCCGGTGAAGCCGAGACGGCCGGCGGCGCGGTTGCGCTCGACCAGCGGATCGAGCCCCGGCTCGTAGATCGGGATCTCGCCGCGGCGCAGGCGGTCGAGCCGCGCGGGGTCGGTTTCCGCGACCATCACGCTGACGCCGAATTCGGCGAAGCACGCCGCCGACACCAGGCCGACATAGCCGCCGCCGATGATCGCGATCTTCAACACGTTCAGCTCCTCTAACTCGCCTCGGGGATGTTCTGGCAATCATGCGGGCGCGAGGCAATAGGCGCCCGCGCGGGGATCAGGGCGGCGGCGCGTCGCGCTCCCAGTAGGGCGGGGCGCCGAGATGGGCGGCGAAGCCGTCGATGAAGGCGCGGACCTTGGGCGGGACCACGCGCTTGGGCGGGTAGACCGCCCAGATGAAGCGCTCGCCGGGCCAGAACATCGCCTGGTGGTTGGGCAGCAGGCGGACCAGCTCGCCGGCGCGCAGCGCGGCGCCGGCGACCCAGAAGGGCAGCAGCGCCGCGCCGAGCCCGGCGCGGGCGGCGGCGAGCAGGGCCTCGCTGTCGTTCAGGCGAAGGCGGCCGGTGAGGGGCATGTCGTGCCGGTGTCCGCCCGGATCGGTCAGCAGCCAGCGGTCGTGCGGCTGCAGCGCGAAAAGGAGGTGCGGCAGGCGGGCGAGATCGTCCGGCGTGGCGACCGGGCCGTGCCGGGCGAGCAGGGCGGGGGCGGCGCAGAGGACCCGGCGGTGCGGCGCGAGCTTGCGGGCGATCAGCCGGCTTTCCTCCAGCGCGCCGATGCGGATGGCGAGATCGGTGCCGGAGTCGATGATGTCGACCACCGAATCGCTCAGGGTGAGGTCGATGCGGATGTCCGGCCAGGCGGCGGCGAAGCCGGGCAGGAAGGGCATGACGTGCAGCCGGCCGAAGGCGGAGGGGACGTTGAGGCGCAGCAGGCCCTGCGGCCGGGCGTTGAGATCGGCGGCGACGGCGCGGGCCTCGTCGAGCTCGGCGAGCACGCGGCGGGCGCGGTCGAGGAAGGCGAAACCGACCTCGGTGAGATGCAGCTTGCGGGTGGAGCGGTTGAACAGCGCGGCGCCGAGCTCGGCCTCGAGGGCGGCGATGGCGCGCGAGACCGAGGAGGGCGGCAGCCGGGCCTCGCGCGCGGCGCCGGAGAAGCTGCCGAGCTCGGCGGCGCGGACGAAGGCGCGGAGGCGGGCGAGTTCATCCATCGGGCGGGCTTGTGCTGGTGGGGCAAAAATGAATTGCGATTTCTGCTTCTACAGCACGGGCGGCGGCGGGCGCAAATGGAATCGGGCGATGAGGAGTGAGGGACATGCGCCGGATTTCGGGATTTCGGACCAGGGGATTCGCGCCGGCGGCGCGGCTTGCGGCGGGATTCGCGGTCGTGCTCGTCTGCCTCGCGGCGGGCGGCGCGGTGGCGCCGCTGCTGCCGGTGCGGCTGCCGGGGGCGCTGGTGGGCATGGTGATGCTGGCAGCACTGCTCGCCGCGCATCGCGGCCGGGTGGCGGTGGCGGCGGGCGAGGCGGGGGCGCTGCTGCTGCGGCGCTACGCGCTGTTCTTCGTGCCGGCGGGCGTGGGGGTGATGACCGGCGCCGGCGCGCTGCGGGCGGCCTGGCCGGCGGTGGTGGCGGCGCTGCTCGTCTCCTCGCTGCTGGCGCTGGCGGTGACGGGGCTGACGATGCGGCTGCTGCTCGGGTCGCGGGCTTCGGCGCCGCGGGCGGCGTTGCCGGCGGCGGGCGGCCATGAGTGAGATGTGGAGCGGCGCGCTGCCGGGAATCGGGTTCGCCGCCGGCACGGTGCTGGCCTTCGAGGCGGCGCTGCGGCTGGCGCGGCTTGTGCGGCATCCGGCGCTGAACCCCACTCTTTTGGCGATTCTCCTGGTGATGGCGGGGCTGGTGGCGGGGCACGTGCCCTATGCGGCCTATGCGCGCGGGGCGGCGCCGGTTTCCTGGCTGCTCGGGCCGGCGACGGTGGCGCTGGGCGTGCCGCTGGCGCGCAATCTCGGCGCGATCGCGCGGGACAGCCTGG
>NZ_JFHO01000152.1:0-1745 GCF_000724705.2 Acidiphilium sp. JA12-A1 | reverse complement strand
CGCCGACGACCGCGGCAAAGCCCGGCCCATGCCGGTGGCCGCGCAGGTCGCGCCCGCCCGGCGCGTCCGGAATCACCACCGCGAAGCCCCGCCGCACCCAGTCCCGCCTCGTGCGGACGAGGAAATTCGCGCCATGCCGGAACCGCCCCGTCCGCGTCAGCCCGACCCGCCCGGTCCCGCCCGGCAGCATCACCAGCGTCGCGCGCGGATGCGCCGGGCGCAGCACCAGCACGCGCTCCGGCCCGAGCGCCGTGTCCAGCCGCACCACCCGCGCCCGCGCCGCCGCCAGCGGCAGCCAGGCCAGCGCCAGCGCGGCAAGCAGGGCGCGCGTCCGCCCGCGCTCAGGCCGCGCCGGGCTGCGCCCCGTCATACCCCTCGACCACCACCACATCGGCGACCGACGCCCCCTCGCGCAGCGCCTTCGCCCTCGCGTATTCGGGCGAGTGGTAGCAGGCCAGCGCCGCCGCGTGGTCGGGGAATTCCAGCACCACGATCCGCGACCGCATCCCGCCCTCGACCGCCTCCGCCGCCCCGCCGCGCACCAGGAACCGCGCGCCGTATTTCGCGAACGCCACCGCGTTCTCCCGCACATAGGCCGCATAGGCCTCGGCGTCGCGCACATCGACGCTCGCGATCCAGTATCCCTTCGCCATATTTCTGCTCCTCCTCGCCATTGCGGGCCGGCCGGCGCCCGCCCGCCGCGGCCGCGTCAGCGATTGATCACCACGAGGCTGCTGCGAAGCGTGTAGATCGTGCCGGACATCACCGTCCACACCCGCCGGGTGTTCGCGCTCGCTGCCTGCGCCTTCTCGTGCAGCCCGTTCCCCACCGCCGCCTCGATCTCATGGCAGCCCGGCCACATGTGTTGGGTGTCCTTCGCCCCCGGCGCCGTCACGTAATACCAGGTCTTCGTCGTGTCCTGGTATTTCAGGATGGACCAGCTGTTCACCTGCCCCTTGCTCACGCCCATCGGCAGCGCCTTCATGATCATGCCGGAAAACTTCTTCCGCCATTGCTTCTTGATCTGGTCGGTGAACGAGGCCCGGATCTCCGCCCCCTCGAACCCGTGCCGGGCGTTGCAGGTGATCACCTCGACCGTGCGGATATTGGGGTTCATCTTCTGCCACGCCCTGATGTTCGCGAGAAACGCGTCCGCCTCCATCGTGCAGAACTTGTAGGCGTCGCCATGCCCCCAATAGACCAGCGTGTCGACGCTGCCGCGTCCGAACGGCGTATCGCCGACCTCGCTGATCAACGATCCCGGATTCGCCGCCTGCAACGCCTCCGCCCGCTTCTTGTGGTCCGCCTGATAAATGATGTGAATCACGCCGCCGCCTCCCAGGATTTGTTGTCCGGCGTCCCGGATCCGAGATCCACCGCGAATTTCAGGGACAGGACGCCGGCGCGCCGCCCCGGTCATCGCGAGGCGGCAACGATGCTTTCATCGCCGTCTTGCCGGCAAATCCGACAACCGGCAATGACCGGCGTCACATCGCCCTTGCCCACCCCCCTGCCGCCGTGGTCCTTTCGGGCATGGCCAGCGCCGTCCCCCTCGCCAGTCCCGCCAGCCGCTTCGCCGCGATCATCGCGGCGCTGTGCGACCGCGTGGCCGCCGAGGGTCACCGGCGCGGCATCGCCGGCCCCTTGGTGATCCTGATCTGGACGCGCCTGCGCCGCCTCGCCGCCCGTCTCGCCGCGGCGCTGGACCGTCCGCAGCGCCCCCCGCGCCCCCGCCATCCCGCAAC
>NZ_JFHO01000153.1:0-524 GCF_000724705.2 Acidiphilium sp. JA12-A1 | reverse complement strand
CGGCGGTGCCGCGCCGCCGCAGGCCAGCCCGCAGCCGAAACCGGCGGCGGCGGTCGCGCCGTCGAACCCGCATCTGATCCCCGATACGCCGCTGCCCTTCAACCTGCTCCGCGCGGCGGACGGCAATGTCGAGCTGACGGTGGACAAGCTCACCTATGCCGGCGCCGATTACCGCGCGCTGACGGCGCACGCGCTGCTGCGCAACGGCGTGCTCACGGTCCGCCCGATCAGCGGCGAGCTGCCCGGCGGCCCGGTCTCCGGCACGCTGATGGTCGACGCCGCGGCAAATCCGCCGAGCGTGCGCCTCATCGAACAGGCGCCGGCCTTCCGCCTCGGCCCGCTGCTCCGCCTGCTCGGCCAGCCCGGCTCGGCCTCGGCGACGGTGCAGCTCTACGCCGATCTCGGCGGCGCCGGCTCCACCGCGCATGACATCGCCTCGACCCTGAACGGCTCGCTCGGCGTCTCGACGGTGAACGGCGAGATCGACGGCGCGCTGCTCGACCGGCTGCTGACCGCCGCCSGCC
>NZ_JFHO01000154.1:0-2408 GCF_000724705.2 Acidiphilium sp. JA12-A1 | reverse complement strand
GGATGACGCGCAGGTAGACTCGCGAGAGCCGACCGAGGTTGAGGCTGAATGGTGTGCCGGGTCTCCATGCCTTCCGGGACGGCTGCCAGCGTGGTCGCCCCACAGCACGGACAATGGCCGGCATAGCGTTCGACGCGGGTGACGACCGGCTTGATCGGCGGCAGATCGATCTTGTCGTAGCGCTGCGCGAGGCGCTGATCCGCGTCAGTCAGCCCGGCACGGCAGTGCTGGCAATGCGCCGCCTTCGCGATCACCGTCTGATCGGGGTTCTCGGCAAGCAAGCGACCGCCACCCTCACGGCCGAGACTGCCTTTGCGGGGCCCCTTGCGCGGACTTTTCTCGGGCCGGTTTGGCTTCTGCCCGCGCGATGGCGGCAGGCTCGAATTGTCCGGCCGCTTCGGCGGTTCGTTTAGCCGCGCCTCCAACTCCGCAATCCGGCGTTCCGCATCCGAAAGCCGGATTGCCAGTTCCGCGTTCCTGCGCTCGGATGATTGCAACGCGTCCCATAGCGCGCGGATCAGCGCGTCTTTCTCAGCGTGCGATAGGAGAGACAGGTCAGGAAGCTCGTTCACGCCTCCCGTCGAATCGTATCCGCCGTGGTCACGTCAATTCACAATCGATTCAACTTATCGACGGACCAGGATGAGCAGATACGCTGCAATGGCCCTCACCGACACCGATGCCCCCGATTTGACCACGGAAGATGCCGGTAAGACCGAGCGTTCGCCGACGCGGTACAGCCGCCGCCTGTCGGACAAGATTCTCATCGCCTTTCACCATGCCTGCGACCAGGACGATTACGAGATCGCCGAGGATCTGCTGGCGATTTTGGAGCGGTTGCTGACCCGGCGCTCGATCCATCCGGACGCGAACCGGCGCAAGAGCATCGAAAGCCTCGTCGCCGCGCATGAGCGGCTCTGGCACCTGCGTCACCCGGAGCGGAAATACGGCTGACCGGGCGCGCCCGCGCCGCTCAGGCCGGCGGCAGCAGCGGTCCGAATCCCCGCCGGTGATGCGGGGTAATGCCGAGACCCAGGATGGCGTCTCGATGCGTCTTCGTTCCATACCCTGAATTCCGCGCCCACCCATATCCCGGATAGCGCCGGTCGAGCCGGCTCATCGCCCGGTCGCGCACCAGTTTCGCCGCGATCGAGGCCGCCGCGATCGAGAGCGAAAGCCCGTCGCCGCCTACCACCGGCGTGCAAGGCATCGGCAGATCCGGCGCCACCTGCCCGTCGACCAGCACATGATCCGGCCGAACCGCCAGGCGCGCCACCGCCCGCCGCATCGCCAACAGGCTCGCCTGCAGGATATTGAGCCGCGCGATCTCCGCGACGGAGGCCGCCGCCGCCGAGATCGCGGCGCCAGACTCGATCAGCGCGGCCAGCGCCGCCTCCCGCCGCACCGGCGAAAGGCGTTTGGAATCATCGATCAGTGCCGCGATCTCCGGCGGCAGGTCGGCGGGCAGGATCGCCGCCGCCGCCACGACCGGCCCGGCGAGCGGCCCGCGCCCCACCTCGTCCACGCCGGCCACCACGCCGCCCAGCGCAAGCTCGCGGCTGAAATCAGGCATGCGGCTCGACCCGCGCCCGGCGAGGTTCGCGCGCATTCGCCTCGACCAGCGCAACCAGCCCCGCGAGGATCTGCCGTGGCGCGGGCGGGCAGCCGGCAATCAGCAGATCCACCGGAATCACCGCCTGCACACCGCCGAGAACCGCCGGCACGCCCTTGAACACGCCGCCATCGAGCGCGCAGTCGCCGGCAGCGACGACGAAGCGCGGCGGCGCCATCCCGGCGAGGCTCTTGCGCACCGCCTCGGCCAGGTTGCGCGTCGCCACCCCGGTGACGAGCAGGATATCGGCGGCGCGAAGATCCTCCACCATCGCGATTCCCTGCGCCGCCATGCCGCCGCGCAGCCGGCGGCAGGCCGCGATCTCGATCTCGCAGCCGCCGCAACTGCCGGCATCGACATGCCGCACCGCAAGGCTGCGGCCGAGCAGCGCCTGGCCGGAGGCCGCCAGCCGGGCGCTCAGCACCCGGACGGGATCATCCTCATCCATCGATCGCCCCCGGCGGCAGCGCGTAACATTCGGCCAGCATGGCGAACGCCTCCATTTCCAGCCCGACGGCCGCATCCTCCAGCGCGCGGAACCGCCCCGCGGCGGGATCGATCAGCGCGGCGGCGGCAATCTGCCCGTCATGCAGCTTCACCCAGTGATGCACCATGCCCCGGGCGCAAGCGGCGGAGCCGAGTCCGCGGGCGCTCACCGGCGGCAGCGGCGCGACGATCTCCCCCGCCGGCGCGGCGTCGATCGCGGGCGCGATGCCGGGCGCGAGGGCGATGATGGCCCGCGCCCGCTCCCGCGCCAGCGCCGAAGCCGGCCCGAGGGCGTGGCGCACCCCGAACC
>NZ_JFHO01000155.1:0-441 GCF_000724705.2 Acidiphilium sp. JA12-A1 | reverse complement strand
CGGGGCGGCGGCGCGCCGGCGGCGAGGATGGCGAACCGGCGGACGGCGCGGCGCAGCCGGGACCAGAGCAGCACGACCAGCGCGCCGTTCGCGGCGCCGAACGCGCCCTTTGCCCCGCGCGCGGCGACGGCGCCGCAAAGCGTTTCGATCAGGGCGGCGAAGCGGGCGGCGACATCCATGAACGGAACAGGAACATGAAAGCCGGGGGGTGGGCAAGCGGTTTCCGCCGGCGGCACCCGCCGGCTTGACCTGCGTCATCGACAGGAAGCGCCGGTTCCTGCGACTCCTCGGGTGACGGGACCGCGGGCGGCGTGCCGGCGGGATGTCGAGGAGGCCGGATGGCGGCGAAGCGGCAGGCAGGACCGGGCGCGGACGCATCGGCGCGGCGGGTGCTGTGGGGGCTCGGCGCCGCCAATGTCGCCGCCTGGATCTGGGCGGCGG
>NZ_JFHO01000156.1:0-2085 GCF_000724705.2 Acidiphilium sp. JA12-A1 | reverse complement strand
GTCTGCTCCGACGAAACCTCGGTGCGGATCAACGGCCGGACCCACTGGAACTGGGTATTTCAGAACGACGAAGTCGTCATCCATGTGATCCGGCCAAGCCGGGGCGCCAACGTCGTCGCGGAGGTAATGGACGGCCATCGCCCCGCCTATCTGGATCTCCGATCTCTATGGCGCCCACGCGCGGTCATGCCGATGACTGGCAGATTTGTCCTCGCCCACCCAACTCCGGGACTGCAAATTCGCGATCGAGGCGGGTGGATACGATCTTCGCACCCACGAATGAAGGCCCTYGCTGCTCCGCGCCGTCGTGCTGGCGCGGCGCCATCGCACGCTCGCGGACGCTACAAGACGCGCCTGGCGGCGGCGCCTCGACCATGATCTCGACGCCGTCATGGCGCTCGCCCCGATCAACCACCACGGCAGACGATTGCGCCGACGATACGGCAAGGTTCGTGATCATCTCTTCACCTTCCTCGACCACCCGGATATCGCCGCGGACAACAACGGCTCCGAGCGCGAACTCCGGCCTACCGCGACATATCGCAAGGTCACCGGAGGGTTCCGATCCAACTGGGGCGCCGATTTCTTCGCCAACGTCCGATCCGTCGTCGGGACCGCCGCGCGGCACGGCCTTGATGCCTACACCGCTATCAAAAACGCCGTCACCGGAGCATCACTGCCCATCGCCCCCCTACCGGGTTGAGCAGATACCAAAAAATAAATGTCTTCCAAAATAAAAATGAAAAAGGCCAAATTTTAATTGCTTTATAAAAATAAAAAATTGATAAATTTCTTTCTTCTTTTAACCACAACCCGTTATAAGCAAGCCCCCAAAAATATTCATGGCTAAGAGCTCTCCGCGCCAACATTCTTTCTAAAAAAGAAAAAGATTTATTTTTATATATAAATCGATACATTCTAGCTAACTCATCATGAACATCAATATATTTCTGTGTTTCTTCATTTTTTCCAACAGTGCTATGCGAGTCATGAACACCAAAATGAAGGTGTATATTATCAATATATGCAAAATTAAAGCCATGTTTTGCAGCTTCAATAGAAAATAATCTATCTTCACCAATTCTGAAATTACGTATTTGCAAAACTTCAAATATTGTTTTCCGTAATACAGAACAAGGCAAATGACCGATTACGCCATATTTCAGTAGAAATCGGACAAGACGCTTGTCTTTAATTATATTTACATTTCCCTTTTTATAATTTTTCAAATTAAAAAATTTTGGTTTCTTCCCATCTGCATGAAAATTCGAACTGACAACAATCCTTCCAGTTTTAATTTCAATACGAGAAAGATCACTGCATACCCAATCTATTTGCGGATTATCGATGAGCGCCTTAACGGAGTCTTTTAGATGATTTGTAGTCCAAGCATCGTCACTATCAATAAATGCAATCAATTCGCCACTACATTTTGATATTCCACAATTCCTAGGTATCTGCTCAACCCGGTAGGGGGGCGATGGGCAGTGATGCTCCGGTGACGGCGTTTTTGATAGCGGTGTAGGCATCAAGGCCGTGCCGCGCGGCGGTCCCGACGACGGATCGGACGTTGGCGAAGAAATCGGCGCCCCAGTTGGATCGGAACCCTCCGGTGACCTTGCGATATGTCGCGGTAGGCCGGAGTTCGCGCTCGGAGCCGTTGTTGTCCGCGGCGATATCCGGGTGGTCGAGGAAGGTGAAGAGATGATCACGAACCTTGCCGTATCGTCGGCGCAATCGTCTGCCGTGGTGGTTGATCGGGGCGAGCGCCATGACGGCGTCGAGATCATGGTCGAGGCGCCGCCGCCAGGCGCGTCTTGTAGCGTCCGCGAGCGTGCGATGGCGCCGCGCCAGCACGACGGCGCGGAGCAGCAGGGCCTTCATTCTGGGTGCGAAGATCGTATCACCCGCCTCGATCGCGAATTTGCAGTCCCGGAGTTGGTGGGCGAGGCAAATCTGCCAGTCATCGGCATGACCGCGCTGGGCGCCATAGAGATCGGAGATCCAGATAGCGGGGCGATGGCCGTCCATTACCTCCGCGACGACGTTGGCGCCCCGGCTTGGCCGGATCACATGGATGACGAC
>NZ_JFHO01000157.1:0-551 GCF_000724705.2 Acidiphilium sp. JA12-A1 | reverse complement strand
CGCGCGGCGCAGGCGGCGCAGGCCTACCGGCTCGGCGCCACCGGCCGGCTGCGCCTGGTCGAGGCCGAGGGGCAGGCGATCCTCGCCCGCGAACAATTGCTGACCGCCGAGGGCCAGCGCCTGCGCGCGCTCGCCGCCCTGGCCGACGCGCTGCATCATCGGGTTTTCAGGGAGGTGTCCGCATGAGGCGGCGTGTCGCGGGAATGGCAATGGCGGCGTTCCTGGTGCTGGGCGCCGGCGCGGCGCGGGCGGCGGGCGGCGTGACCGTCGACGCGGCGACGCTGCGCAGCGGGCTGATCGTCACCGCGGTGCCCGCCCTGCACACCGAGACGCCGATGATCGCGGCCTATGGGCGGGTGATCGACCCGACGCCGGTCTTCACCCTGCGGAGCCGGATCGTCGCGGCGCGGGCGGCGGATACCCTCGCCGCCGCCACCCTGGCCCGCACGCGCCGCCTCTATCACGCCGCGGGCAATGTCTCGGAGGCGAGCGTCCAGCAGGCCGAGGCGGGGGCGACGAGCGCGCGGGCGCGGCTCGCGGCGCTGCGGTCG
>NZ_JFHO01000158.1:0-4634 GCF_000724705.2 Acidiphilium sp. JA12-A1 | reverse complement strand
GTGCCGGCCACCGCCGCGCCGCACGTCGCCGCCGCGCCGCCGGCAACGCTGCCGCTGTTCCACCCGCCGCCCGCGATCGCGTGATCCGCCACCGCGCCGCACCGCCGCCGCGCCCGCCCCGGGCAGCGGCCGCCCGCGCGCGTCCGCTATCCGCCGCCCAGCAGCCAGACCGCGAGATAGGTGGCGAGAAACCCCGCCGCCGGGCCGATCGCCCAGCCGCGCAGGATGCCGGCGATGGTCCGCGCCTGGATCGTCTGCCGCCCCCGCGCCAGCCCGGCGCCGGCCATCGCGCCGATCAGCGCCTGGTTCATCGAGGTGAAATCGCCGAACCCGACCGCCGCGAGCACCACGCAAGCCTGCGCCAGCTGCGCCGCCGTCGCCATCGTCCGGTCCATCCGCACCACGTCGAAGGCGACGCGTTCGAGCAGCGGCCGCCCCCAGGTCAGCACGCCGAGCGCGAGCCCCAGCCCGCCGAGCCCGCCGGCCAGCAGCGGGCCGGTCAGATGCACGGCGAGAAACACCGCCGTCGCGTTCGAAACGTCGTTCGCCCCCATCGCCAGCGAGGCCGCGGCGCCGACCGCCACCAGCCCCCGCGCCACCAGTTTCAGCCCGCCGCCCTCGCGCAGCGCCGGCACCAGGTCGAGCCCCCGCGTCAGCGCGTAGCCGAGCCCGCAGGCGATCGCCGGTGCGGCGACCCACAGCGCCGCGAGGCCGAAGACGGCATGCCAGTTCACCGCCAGCCCCAGCCGCGCGGCGGCGCCGATCAGGCAGAACACCAGGATCTGGATGGTCGAGGTCGGAATCCGCAGCTTCGTGAAGATCGTGGTCAGCAGGAAGGCGACGCCGATCACCGCGGTCGCCGCCCCGGCGCCGAGCCCGCCGCCGACGATCCCGTGGCCGACATGGACCAGCACGCGATGGCTGAACAGCAGCGCGCCGATGAACGTCATCGCCGCCATCAGCGCCAGCGCCGGCCGCAGCCTGATGCTGCCGGTGGCATAGGGCATCCCCATGCAGGCGCCGGTATAATGCGCCCCCATGCTCCAGGCGAAGGCGAACGCGACGAGGGGGAGAAGGATCATCACGCCGCCGCTACAGCCGGTCGGTCGCCACACTCGCCAGCGCCTGCCGCCGCTCGCTGTAGCGGTCGACCAGGTACTCCGCGCGGTCGCGCAGCAGCCAGGTGAAGCGGACCAGCTCCTCCATCACGTCCACCAGCCGGTCGTAATAGGACGAGGGCAGCATCCGCCCGGCCTCGTCGAACTGCTCGTAGGCCTTGGCGACACTCGACTGGTTGGGGATGGTGAACATCCGCATCCACCGCCCGAGCAGGCGCAGCGTGTTCACCGCGTTGAAACTCTGCGACCCGCCGGAGACCTGCATCACCGCCAGCACCCGTCCCTGGGTCGGCCGCATCGCGCCGATCTCCAGCGGAATCCAGTCGATCTGGTTCTTCATCACCCCGGTGATCGCGCCGTGCATCTCCGGGCTGCACCAGACCTGCGCCTCCGACCAGAGCGACAGCTCGCGCAGCTCCCGCACCTTGGGGTGCTCCGGCGGCACGCTCTGCGCCACCGGCAGCCCGCGCGGATCGAAGATGCGCGCCTCCGCCCCCATCAGCTCCAGCAGTCGCGCCGCCTCCTCGGTGAGGAACCGCGAATAGGAGCGCTCGCGCAGCGAGCCGTAGAGCAGCAGCACCCGCGGCCGGTGCGTCGCCCGCGCGGCGGGCTCCAGCCGCGCGGGGTCGGGGGCGGCGAGCAGCCCGCGCTCGAGCGCCGGAAACGTCTCCGCCGCGCCCGTGGCCGCGCCGGCCGGATCGTGATCGATCGTCGAACCCATTCCCGCTCTCCCTCCGGATGCGCGGGGTTATCCAACGCGGCGTCGCGGCCGGTCAAGCGGCCCGGCCGTCACGCCGTCCGCCGGCTGGCCCCGGCGCCGGCGGCGAGCAGCACGGCGATGATCACGCCGCCCTGCATCACGTCCTGCACCCCGCCGGCAAGGCCGGCGATCTGCATCGTCGTCACGATCAGCACCAGCAGCACCGAGCCGAGCAGCGTGCCCAGCGGCGTCGCGCTGCCGCCGAAGATCAGCGTGCCGCCGACGACGACGGCGCCGACCGATTCCAGCAGGTATGGCTTGCCCATGCCGAGAAAGGCGCCGCCGGCATGGGCCGAGAGCAGCGCGCCGTCGAGCCCGGCGAGCACGCCGCTGATCATGAACGCCGCGGTGGTGATCCGCCCCACCCGCGCCCCGGCCAGATCCGCGGCGACCGCGTTCTGGCCGACCGCCATCAGGCTGCGCCCGTAGCCGGTGCGATGAATGACGGCCGACGCCGCCCCGGCGAGCAGCACGGCCGCCACCAGGATCAGCGGCACGCCGAGCACCCGCCCCGCCGCGACGAGGTGCAGCGCCGGGCTGACGCCGAAGGTGGTGAAGCCGCGATTGGTGATCAGCACCGCGGTATCGAGCACGTAGCCGACCGCGAGCGTCGCGATGATCGCCGGGATGCGCACCCGCAGGATCAGGAACGCATTCACCGCGCCGACCGCGAGCCCGACCAGCACGACGGCGGGCAGCGCCAGCGCGAGCCCGGCATCGGTGCCGCCGGAGAGGATCATGGTGACGAAGGCCGAGAGCGTGATCACGCTCGGCACCGACAGGTCGATATTGCCCCCGCCGGTCGCGACCGCGAACATCTGCCCGAGCGCCACCACGGCGAGGAACGAGGCCGAGCTCGCCACCCCCGAGAGGTTCTGCAGGCTGAACCGGCTCGTCGCGAGGTCGAGCGCGGCCCAGAGCGCCAGCACGCCGATCGCCGCGAAGCTCCAGCGGTTGCGCCGCAGCCAGGGGAGCACCGTCATGCCCGCCTCCATCGCAATATCTCGCGCGCCGCGAGGATCGCGATCAGCATCCCCCCCTGCACGGCGGCGTTGTAGTCGGTCGAGACGCCGAGAAACCCGAGCAGGCTGCCGATCAGCGACAGGCTCAGCGCGCCGCAGACCGCGCCGAGCGCCGTGATCTCGCCGCCGAGCAGCGAACAGCCGCCGATCACCGCCGCGGCGATGCTGAGCAACGTGTACGATCCGCCGGCATTGATGTCGGACGAGGTGTTGATCGCCGTCATCGACAGCCCGGCCAGAACCGCGAACCCGCCGGCGATCGCATAGCGCAGCATGGCGATCCGCGCCGCCGGCCAGCCGCTCTGCGCCATCGCGCGCGGATTGGCGCCGAAGCCGCGCAGCACCACGCCGATCCGCGACGCATTCAGCGCCAGCCCGCCGAGCAGGGCGGCGACGATGAACACCACCGACGACGACACGCCCGCCGGGCTCCATGCCGACGCGGCGGCGAGCCAGCCCGGCGCGCTGCCGCCCGGCGTCGGCTGCAGCGCGTAGCCGATCCCCGCCCAGATGAACGAGGCGCCGAGCGTGACGACGATCGCCGGCATCGCGCGGACCTGGATCAGCCAGCCGAGCAGCGCGTAGGCGCCGAGCAGCAGCAGCAGCGCCAGCGCGCCGGCCCAGGGTGCCCGCACCAGGATCGTGGCACTCAGCACGTTGGCGAGGCCGGCGCAGGCGCCGACGCCGAGATCGATCTCGCTGCCGCCGATCACGACCATCTGCGCCAGGGTGACCAGCACCAGCGGCACCGCCGCGCCCGACAGCAGGCCGATCCCGAACAGCGAGGCCACGCTGCGGTTCAGCGCGACGATGATCCCGAAGATCGCGGCCAGGATCAGCACCGGCGCGGCGGCGCTCCAGTCGCGCCGGAACCGCCGCTCGCCGCCGGCGGCCCGGCCGTCGCCGCCGCCGATCTGCTCGGCGAAGGCGGAGGAGACGATCGCGTCCTCCGAAATCCCGTCGCCCGCGAGCACCCGGCGGATCGCGCCGTCATGCAGCACGCAGACCCGGTCGCATTCGAGGAACTCGATCGTCTCGGAACTGTGCCAGACGATCAGCTTGCCCCGCGCCGCCGCATCGCGGATCAGGCGGTAGAACTCCCGCTTCACCGCGACGTCGACGCCGCGGGTCGGATCGTCGAGCAGGATGATGTCGGCTTCGGCCATCAGGGCGCGCGCCATCAGCACCTTCTGCTGGTTGCCGCCGGAGAGGTCGAGGATCGGCGCCCCGGCGCGGTCGGCCGGCAGGCGCACCGCCTCGAGCCAGCGCGCCGCCTCGGCGCGTTCGCCGGCCGGGCGCAGCCAGGCGGTGGCGGGGCCGGCGGCGATGCGCGCGATCGTCGCGTTGGCGATCGCGCTCCAGAGCGGAAACACGCCCTCGCCGCGCCGGTCGCCGGAGACGAACGCCGCCTTCGCGCCGCAGGTGATGCCGGCGATGCGGCGCCCGCGCGCGGCCCGGCGGATCGCGTGCAGCAGCTCCGGCTGCCCGCCGCCCTCGAGCCCGGCCAGCCCGACGATCTCGCCGGCGTGCAGGGTGAGGCCGGCGGTGCCGAACGGCGCGCCGATCGTGACCAGCGCCGCCGCACTGGCAGAGGGGGCCGGCGGCCGCGCGGCGGACAGCGCCGCGGCGGCCTCGCCCGCCATCGCCTCGATCATCTGCGGCACGCCGATCGCGCCGGTTGCTTCATCGCGCACCAGCCGCCCGTTGCGCATGACGAGAACCCGCCGCGTCACC
>NZ_JFHO01000159.1:0-552 GCF_000724705.2 Acidiphilium sp. JA12-A1 | reverse complement strand
CGCCGCCGCCGCGCTGACCGCCCGCCGGCTCGACCAGCCCGGCCTCGTGCGGTTTCTCGACGCGATGGGCGAGCCTCCGCACGGGCGTTTCGGCCTGCGGGCGCTGACGCTGGTCGCCGTCTACGAGCGGCCGGACCTCAGGATCCGCACCACGGAAGCCGACGTGGCGGCCGGGCAGGTCGTGCGCGCGCGCCAGCTTCCCAACCCGACGCTGTCGCTGTCGCCGACCTTCAACGCCACCCAGCCGGTGCCCTCGCCGATCAAGGTCGGGCCGGTGATCCAGTTCCTGGTCGCGAATTTCGGCGCGCGGCAGGCCGGGATCGCGGCGGCGCGGGCGCGCGAGGCCGCCGCCCGCGATGTCATCGCCGCCGCTGCCTGGCGGGAGCGGTCGGCGGTGCGCGATGCGCTGCTGACCTTGTGGCTGGACCGGCGCGCGGCGCGGCTGCAACGCCTCGCGGCCCGCGAGGCCGGGCAGGCGCAGGCGCTGATCGCCCAGCGCGCCACGGCGGGCATGCTGGCCGAGACCGTTCTCGCCCGCGCCGAGGCGGCGGC
>NZ_JFHO01000160.1:0-255 GCF_000724705.2 Acidiphilium sp. JA12-A1 | reverse complement strand
GCGGCGGCGGCGATCGCGGGGTGATCGCGCGGATCCGCCAGGCGGCGGGCACCTATCGCGGGCGGCTCGGGCTGCGGCGGGATACGCAAGCCGGCGGCGACCCCGCCGTGCTGATCGCCGCCGGCTTTCCCGACCGGATCGGCGTGCGCCGCGGCGAGCCTGGCAGTTTCCGGCTCAGCGAGGGGGGCGGCGCGAAACTCGACCCGGCCGATCCGCTGGCGCGCGCGCCGATGCTCGCCGTCGCCGCGCTGGGCG
>NZ_JFHO01000161.1:0-1852 GCF_000724705.2 Acidiphilium sp. JA12-A1 | reverse complement strand
GGTTCATGGAAATTCCTTCGCGGCTGAGCAGCCAGTGCAGGCGCCGATAGCCAAATCGACGGCGCTCGCCCGCAAGCACGCGCATGCGTTCGCGAGCCTCCGCATCATCCGGGCGGCGGCTTTGATACCGCACCGTGGTCCGATCCACGCCCAGCGCATCGCAGGCCCGGCGTTGGCTCACCTCGAACAGGCTCTGAAGATGAGCTACCGCCTCCCGCTTATGGCTGGGCGCTAGAATTTTTTTGACGCAATTTCCTTGAGCATGGCGTTGTCCAGCACGGCGTCCGCCAACAGCCGCTTGAGCCGAGCGTTCTCGTCTTCCAGCTGTTTGAGCCGCCTGGCGTCCGAGACTTCCAACCCGCCGAATTTGGCCTTCCACTTGTAAAACGTCGCCGAACTGATCCCGTGTCGACGGCAGACCTCCGCCGTCGACATCCCCGACTCCTGCTCTTTGAGGATGCCGATGATCTGTTCCTCGCTAAACCGACTGCTCTTCATCTCGTCCGTCTCCCTGATGGGGCGGACTCTACTCATTCCTGGAGGAAATCCACGGGCTCAGACCAATGGCAAATGCCGATGTACAGTTTGGAATTCAAGTTGATCGATGTGCCATTGGAAGAGCTTCAATCGGAGCGTGAGGCTATGGCGAGACTGGAATATGGCTACGACCCATAAGCAATGATGTGAAATTGGAGGCTTAAGGAACAAAGACAAAGTCAGTTCATCTTAAATGCGTCAAACTGGCAAACGGCCAGGCGATGAATGTCAGCCATATAGAGGGCACATCGAATTTTATCTCTGGCTATTGGTTCCTCAACGATCTGGAGGCCGAGGCACTGATCGGCGGTTGGCTATATCTCCATGAGACCAAGGCCAGCAAGTCATACAGAGGTGGGCAGATCTCAGGCTTCAAACATGAAATAAGAACTGATGTTGCCAATCAGGATAGGATTGGCCTGATATTCAGGCCCGTGGTGGAAGCGATCAGTGTCGCATGGCGTGGGCAGAGGCATGACATGGCATGGACTGGCGGGCTGGTTAAGGTTGATTTGCCTCATGAAAGAACAGCGTCTCCATAGGTAAAGACGTTATGTCTGCTATCGGCAGGCGTGCCTACGGCCGATAATTTCCGACTTGGTGAAGGTTTTCGGATGCCTGCGGGCGTACGAAAACCGCCCAAGCACGAACCCGCGGTGAGCGGGCGCTAGTCTATGGGGAATTTGATTTTCGGCTGAGGCTGGGGATGGTTGCGTGGTCCCTGAGTAGGGGCCGGCGTGGAGTCTGGTTCCGCCATTGGCGGCTGGTACGGCGATTTCGCGTTCTGGGATGATGGTCGAGAGTGATTATGGGATCGCGGGTGATAGGCTTGGGCACAAGGGGGAGCGTTGACCGAAGCGCGGTTGCTGCGGTGTGCGTGTAGTTCGATCGGCGCCGGGTCACGATGAATTTCTCCCGGTTGACGTCGTGGGACACGGCGGCGCCCTGGGCTGACACCAGCGGGCGAACGTCTCGACGATGACCATGTGGCCGCCGCAGCAGGGGCACGGCGGACGAACATCGCGAGGCTCATCGGGCTCATCGTTGTTGGAGAGCGGCGCGGCGGCGAGGAGTTCTCGGGCGCGCGCGAGATTGGGTTTGCGCGCCGTGGCGGAGAGCAAGCCGTAGTGGCGGATGCGGTGGAAGCCGCGTGGCAGGACGTGGATCAGAAAGCGGCGGATGAACTCGTCGGCGGCGAGCGTCATAGCCTGGTGGCGGTCGGCGCCATCGCGACGATAATCCTTGTAGCGGAAGATGACGCTGGCTTCGTCAAAGGCGAGCAGCCGCGGTTCGAGATGGCGATGCGGTGGGTATA
>NZ_JFHO01000162.1:0-1854 GCF_000724705.2 Acidiphilium sp. JA12-A1 | reverse complement strand
GCCTGGAGTTACCGACATCCCGCCCGGGTCAGCCGGGAATTGCTGTTGCGCCAGGAAGGATTGCCCCGGCCGATCCGCGAGATCGCCTGGAAGGCGCAGTTGCGCCTCTGTCGGCGTTATCGCCGCCTGACCCATACCGGCAAGCAGGCCAATGTCGTCACCACCGCGATTGCCCGCGAGTTGGCCGGCTTTATCTGGGCCATCGCACGGAAGGCCGAAATCGCGGCCGGCTGAACAATCGGATATTCGAAGCATACCCGGGAGGTGCCCACACTGATCAAACCCATCTGCAGCCGGGCAAGGCTGGAGGCGCGGTCACGGCCGGAGAACCCTCGCAGCCACTATCAGCCGGGACTTTCCGACGCTGGTCCCTAGACCGAGGCAGCTCCACGACGCATCAGGTCCTGCGGTTCCAATCCGCGTATCAGAGGATGATCTACCGTCGTTTCGGGATTGCGCCTCCAGCCTTACCCAGTCGCAGTCAAACCGAACCGCTTGCTTGCTCATCAGCAAGCAGAAGAAATCTCTTGCCTGCAGCTTGAAATGGCGAACATGAGAGTGCTTCGTATGTAACATAATTGAAATGGTGGAATGGGCGTGCTTGATATAGCAAAATCCAAGGCTACCTTGAATGCACTTTCAGCATCGCTCGCGATCATTGAGTTCGCTCCAGATGGAACGATACTCACCGCAAACGACAATTTTTGCGGGCTTATCGGCTACAATCTCTCGGAGATCAAAGGTAAGCATCACAGTCTCTTCGTTGAGCCAGCCTATGCGCGAAGCGTTGAATACCAGAATTTCTGGGAAAAGCTGAGGCGCGGCGAATACGAAGCCAAGGAATACCGGCGTATTGCGAAAGACGGGCATGAAGTATGGCTTCAAGCGTCCTATAATCCAGTCAGGAATTCGCGCGGCCGTGTCATAAAAGTCGTTAAGCAAGCAACGGATGTGACGGACAGCAAACTCAGGAATGCGGCCGAAATAGCCATACTCGATGCGATTTCGCGCGCCCAAGCGATGATAGAATTCACTATCAATGGCGAGATCGTTTCGGCAAATGAAAATTTCCTCAAGGCCATGGGCTATCGCCTCGATGAAATCAGGGGCCAAAAGCATAAGATCTTCGTTGACCCGGCCTATGCGCAGTCAGCGGAATATGCGGAATTCTGGAAAAAGCTCGCGACGGGTGAATATATCGCGGCAGAGTTTATGCGCATTGGCAAAGGAGGAAAACAAATCTGGCTGCAAGCCTCCTATAATCCGATCTTCGATCTCAACAACAAGGTCGTAAAAGTTATAAAATTTGCGACCGATATTACTGATCGTGTACAAGCGGTAAATGGCATTACAGTTGGCTTGAAAGAGCTTGCGGGTAAAAATCTAGAATATAGAATTACAGATATTTTCTCCCATGATTTCGAAAGCGTTCGTCAGGATTTCAATTCATCACTTGAACAATTGGAATCGACAATGGCTGCGATTTCATCGAATATCCAGAGTGTCAGAAGCAGTTCCGGTGAAATTGCCCAGGCATCCGACGATCTTGCACGCCGCACGGAGCAGCAGGCCGCAAGCCTCGAGGAGACCGCGGCTGCATTGAATGAAATTACAACGACTGTGGCGAAGACGGCTGAAAGCGCCTCTGAGGCTCGCGACATTGTTGATATGGCAAAGTCCGACGCAGAACATTCTGCCGTCGTAGTCGCGGAGACCGTGAGTGCGATGGCGGGTATCGAGAACTCATCCAATCAGATCAGCAACATCATCGGCGTCATCGACGAGATCGCGTTTCAGACCAATCTCCTTGCCCTGAATGCCGGGGTAGAGGCCGCACGCGCCGGTGATGCAGGG
>NZ_JFHO01000163.1:0-2360 GCF_000724705.2 Acidiphilium sp. JA12-A1 | reverse complement strand
CGGCCCTGGCATTGAAGAAGAATATGAAGATGCCATGGAGCGCATCGCGTTCCTGCTCGACGCCTTCAAGGACTACCCCGCCTCGAACGAAACCGCGCATAGCCGCGTGGTCTATCAGCTCCGCTGGCTCAAGCAGGAGATCGACGCGCAGCGCTTGCCTGTTCCCGTGCATAAGAGCTGGATCGGCACGCTTTGCTACGTCGTTGGTTCCTGCGAGGTGGATGACTCCAAGGAAATCGCCAAAGCCTTGGGGGAATTAAAGCGTATCTTGCAAGGCCCTGGCTTGCTCAAGCCTCGGCATTTCCCGGTTGTCGCGGCGCAGATCGACGATCTGGTGGCGGATATTCATCTATTTGGAGATCCGCTGACACCGGATGAAATAAAGTTCGTCGCGGATTTGGAAGACACCGCCAAGGGGATCCGATCCGGTCAAATTATTCCTCCGCTGACCGTTCCAAAAGGTATTCACCCTCTGAAGTTGGCTTTGATGCATGCCAAACGACTAGAAAATATACTCCCACAGCCACCAAACCCACATGAATATTGGAAACAATCACATTTTTTGCAACTTCCTCTATTTTCAGCCTGGCGTCCTTACGTAGCCCAAAAGCCTCCCTTGGGAGCGCCAAATCCTGGGCTGGGACCAGAAGCACCAGATTTCACGCTGGTTCGTGATCTGGTGAATACAAACGTAACGAAAACATAAGAGGCCATTTCGGAATGGAAGTGGAACGGCTTTGATGAGCGGTTGGATGGTTGGGCCGGATGTGATTTCGGGCAGGTGTTCGAAGCCTTGCCGGAGACACCATGTGGACGCCAACCACCCGTGCGCAGCATAGCCGCACTGGGCTGCGCTGTGGAAGTGACGTGACTGACGCGGAGTGGTTACTCCTCTCGCCGTTCTTGCCCGCGCCGAGCCCATGTCGCATAACTTGTAAAACTCGCGACAGGCTGCGGCGAGCCACAACACATTGTTTTTCCTCGAATTCATTTGTCGCGTGTTTTGCCGCAGAACCCGCCTAACACACGACAAAATTAGAGATACTTACCTCCTGCTTTTGGCGGAACGACTGCTTTCGGGGATAGGACCCAGCCCCGCGAATGACCAACATGGGCGCTGAGCGTCCGTAGCGCGTTTGTGATGTTCGCAGAACGACAAAGCCCCCTCGTCCTGAGTTGGGACGAGGGGGCGTTGTCATGTGGATGAGTTCGGATCGGTGAGGGCGAGGAGGTTCCTGCCGCTGGCGATGGCGCGGTTGCCGCGGTTTTCCACGAGGCGGCAGGCATGGCGGATGGCGCTCATGTTGTCGCGGCGGATGCGGGCGGCGGTTGCGGTGTCCATGGCATCGGCGGGGTCCTCGCCGTCGCCGCCGAGCATGGCGGCGACGACGTCGAGCGTGTGCATCGCGAACTCGAGTGTATCGAGATCCGTGCTGAGCTGATCGCGGACGGCGTTCAGGCGCACGGGATCGGCGGGCATGGCAACGAGTGCCGTGCCCGGTGTGACCGGATCGGTCATGGTGGTCTCCTGATGATATGGTTGGGGAATGGCGTGGCCGGGATCGGATCCCGGCGCAGACAGGGCCGGAGGAGCGTTTAGGTGGTTTCTCCCCGGCGACGCCAGGATGACTGTCTGCTCACCAGATGTGGGAATATAAACAAGTATTTCAATGTGTTATAGAAATATTCGGTAAGAGGGGCAAAAATGTGGGTGACCGTACATTTTTTCCTTGCACCGATTCGGCGCAGGGGAGTCTTTGGGTCATGTGCCTCCGTCCGTCACCCTTTCCGCGCTGAGCCGTGCAGAGCTTGAAGCTCTGCTGGTCGAACTGTTCGGTGAGATCGCCAGCCTGAAGGTGATCGTTGCTGAATTGCGCGAAGAGAATGCGCGACTGAAGGGTCTGAAGGGTCGCCCGCATATCAAACCGAGTGGCATGGAAAAAGGAACAGCGCCGCCGAAGCCCCAGAAGCAGGAGAAGCGTCCCGTTCGGGGCAAGGTCTCACCCCGGGTCAAAGTCGAAGAAAAGGTGATCGGGATTGAGGTCCCGCCAGGAGCTGTTTTCAAAGGTCATGAACCTTTTCTGGTCCAGGACCTCGTGATTTCGGCGACGGCGACCCGTTACCTGCGAGAGCGCTGGATAACGCCGGATGGCCGGACGATCCTGGCACCATTGCCTCAAGGAACCGCAGGCCATTTCGGTCCGGAACTACGCCGCTTCGTGCTGGTGCAATATCATCAGGGTCAATCGACGATGCCGCGGTTGCTCGCCTTGTTGCGATCGCTGGGGATTTCGATCTCGAAGTCGGCAGTTGGTTCGCCTGTTGAACGTAGAACCATGAGGCGTTCATCGCTGAAGCTC
>NZ_JFHO01000164.1:0-262 GCF_000724705.2 Acidiphilium sp. JA12-A1 | reverse complement strand
GCCGGGCGGGGCGATGCCGGTGGCCGGATGCGCCAGCGTGCCGGTGACCGCGAAGGGGATCGGCGTGGCGCCGCCGCCGAGATCGGTCTGCGGCCGGAGCACGACGTTGAGCCCCTCGGTCGCGAGGTTGACGGTGCCGCCGCCGGTCATGAACAGCCGGCTGGAATCGAGCGTCAGCGCGCGGATGCTGGCGAGGCCGGCATGGGCGTCGATCCGCGTGGCGAAGCAGCGCAGCTGCACCGGGCCCTGGGCGCCGGCGACG
>NZ_JFHO01000165.1:0-1968 GCF_000724705.2 Acidiphilium sp. JA12-A1 | reverse complement strand
GCAGCCCTGCGGAATGGTCATCGGAGATCGTGTGCCCAAGGCCCGCTTTCGCCCGCCGCGACGGCGAACCTGAAGGCGTTCTTCGCGGTAAAGGCGCCGAAACTTCTTGTGGTTCATGGAAATTCCTTCGCGGCTGAGCAGCCAGTGCAGGCGCCGATAGCCAAATCGACGGCGCTCGCCCGCAAGCACGCGCATGCGTTCGCGAGCCTCCGCATCATCCGGGCGGCGGCTTTGATACCGCACCGTGGTCCGATCCACGCCCAGCGCATCGCAGGCCCGGCGTTGGCTCACCTCGAACAGGCTCTGAAGATGAGCTACCGCCTCCCGCTTATGGCTGGGCGCTAGAATTTTTTTGACGCAATTTCCTTGAGCATGGCGTTGTCCAGCACGGCGTCCGCCAACAGCCGCTTGAGCCGAGCGTTCTCGTCTTCCAGCTGTTTGAGCCGCCTGGCGTCCGAGACTTCCAACCCGCCGAATTTGGCCTTCCACTTGTAAAACGTCGCCGAACTGATCCCGTGTCGACGGCAGACCTCCGCCGTCGACATCCCCGACTCCTGCTCTTTGAGGATGCCGATGATCTGTTCCTCGCTAAACCGACTGCTCTTCATCTCGTCCGTCTCCCTGATGGGGCGGACTCTACTCATTCCTGGAGGAAATCCACGGGCTCAGACCACGCGACATAGCTGCTGAAAGACTTCCACAGCTTCATGCAGCACAATCACCGGATTTGAGCGACAAAGATGCGGCACAGCTTGCCGCAGAAATAGATGGCATGAACATCGCGGTCGAAATGTGCCAAGCGCTGGCCGAATATCTCGGTAATGCCGCTGGAAAGGGTGGGACGCGGACAGTGCCGACATGGCTGCGCGATAAAATGAAAGAAATCAAAGATAAAACGGCTGGATCGTGGCAGGGCGGCACGGCCCCTTGGGAAAAGTTGTCATGGGATGGCCTGACGCCGAAAACGGTCCCTTACCGCGCTGCCAGTGCGATTTTGCATACTCTATCGAATGACGGAGGGTATGTCGCAGATGGCGAATTGCATGTCGTCGGGCTGACGCAAGTGGGCGAGTGGATAGCGGATGGGAATCCGGCGATTATCTTGGATGCCACCTTGCCGCTGGAAACACGCTCGATCATCGAAGCGGTTGGCGGACATATAGAAGAGATACACGTCAAACAAAATATAACCGTAAAACGGTTTCCAAACACGCTTTTCGGTCGGGGACGATCTGAGGCCAAAAGTAGTAAGCAGGAAGATCACGAATCTAGATCGAAAAGTAGAGTTGTCGAGATAGCAAATAGGTATCTGCTCATCCTGGTCCGTCGATAAGTTGAATCGATTGTGAATTGACGTGACCACGGCGGATACGATTCGACGGGAGGCGTGAACGAGCTTCCTGACCTGTCTCTCCTATCGCACGCTGAGAAAGACGCGCTGATCCGCGCGCTATGGGACGCGTTGCAATCATCCGAGCGCAGGAACGCGGAACTGGCAATCCGGCTTTCGGATGCGGAACGCCGGATTGCGGAGTTGGAGGCGCGGCTAAACGAACCGCCGAAGCGGCCGGACAATTCGAGCCTGCCGCCATCGCGCGGGCAGAAGCCAAACCGGCCCGAGAAAAGTCCGCGCAAGGGGCCCCGCAAAGGCAGTCTCGGCCGTGAGGGTGGCGGTCGCTTGCTTGCCGAGAACCCCGATCAGACGGTGATCGCGAAGGCGGCGCATTGCCAGCACTGCCGTGCCGGGCTGACTGACGCGGATCAGCGCCTCGCGCAGCGCTACGACAAGATCGATCTGCCGCCGATCAAGCCGGTCGTCACCCGCGTCGAACGCTATGCCGGCCATTGTCCGTGCTGTGGGGCGMCCACGCTGGCAGCCGTCCCGGAAGGCATGGAGACCGGCACACCATTCAGCCTCAACCTCGTGGCTCTCGCGATCTACCTGCGCGTCATCCATGCGTCAGCTAC
>NZ_JFHO01000166.1:0-401 GCF_000724705.2 Acidiphilium sp. JA12-A1 | reverse complement strand
GCGCCGAAGCCGGCCCGAGGGCGTGGCGCACCCCGAACCCGCCGATCCGCCGCGCCGCCGCCGCCGCATCGTTCAGGGCCGAGGCCAGCGCCGGCAGCGCCTCCATCCGGGCATCGACATCGATCCCGCCGGGAATGACGACATCCATCATCAGCCGGTGGCCGAACAGCACCGCGACGGCGGCGGCGATATCGTCCCGCGCCCGGCCCAGCCGCGCGGCAAGGCCGGCATGACCGGCGATGTCCAGCGTCCCCGCCAGCGCGAGCAGATGCGCCGTCACCTGCTCGATCTCCAGCATCGCGGCGCGCAACGCCGCGGCGCGGGGCGGGGCGGCACCGTCGCCCGCCGCCTCGGCCGCGCGGGCGAAGGCGAGCGCGTGCGCGACCACGGCATCGCCGGCG
>NZ_JFHO01000167.1:0-3441 GCF_000724705.2 Acidiphilium sp. JA12-A1 | reverse complement strand
ACGGCCATCGCCCCGCTATCTGGATCTCCGATCTCTATGGCGCCCACGCGCGGGTCATGCCGATGACTGGCAGATTTGCCTCGCCCACCAACTCCGGGACTGCAAATTCGCGATCGAGGCGGGTGATACGATCTTCGCACCCAGAATGAAGGCCCTGCTGCTCCGCGCCGTCGTGCTGGCGCGGCGCCATCGCACGCTCGCGGACGCTACAAGACGCGCCTGGCGGCGGCGCCTCGACCATGATCTCGACGCCGTCATGGCGCTCGCCCCGATCAACCACCACGGCAGACGATTGCGCCGACGATACGGCAAGGTTCGTGATCATCTCTTCACCTTCCTCGACCACCCGGATATCGCCGCGGACAACAACGGCTCCGAGCGCGAACTCCGGCCTACCGCGACATATCGCAAGGTCACCGGAGGGTTCCGATCCAACTGGGGCGCCGATTTCTTCGCCAACGTCCGATCCGTCGTCGGGACCGCCGCGCGGCACGGCCTTGATGCCTACACCGCTATCAAAAACGCCGTCACCGGAGCATCACTGCCCATCGCCCCCCTACCGGGTTGAGCAGATACAAGTAAAACATTGGGCGGGAGACGATCTGGGGCCGGCGGCGTCGCGAAACACAAGATGTGGGCCGGCCGAAAGCCTGTCGACTTCTGTAATATTGAACAATTATCGGTTTTTATTGGAAATTCAGGAAATTTTTCGCTCGATCCTGAAATTCTGAAAAGAAAGCCACCGCTCCGGCATGAAGCGGGAACTCATGACTGGTGAAATCCGGATCTCCCAGGCCCCGCGTGCCCTCCGGCGCCCGACAAGGCCGCGCCCGCCCGGCGGAGACGTCGCGGCGTCGGTATCGGCGGCTGCAAGGAGGGAGCGGTCATGCATGGTGGGACCTGTTTCGTCTGGAGCATTTTCCGGTCCGTCCGGATCGGACGCGGTGCGCCATCGTCGTGACAACGCGAGCATCCTGATCCGATCCGGGCACCCTATTGCCTGCAGCGCGGCATTGTCGCGCTGCAGGCGCAATCGGCGATCTGGCGCGCCCGTCCCGGATCGACGATCCGGATTTCCGTCGCCCCCTTGAGGGCGATGATGTTGCGCTCGCGCAGCCAGCGGAAGACGCGGGAGACGGTTTCCATCGTCAGCCCGAGGTAATCCGCGATATCCACACGGGACATCGGCAGGCGGATCGGTTCCCCGGCTTCGACATCCTGCTGTTCGGCCATCCGCAGCAGGAACCAGACCAGGCGTTCGGTCGCGCTCATCCGGCCGAGCAGGAGCATCTGCTGCTGCGCCATGAAAAGGCTCTTCGCGGCTGTGGCCAGCAGGCTGCGCGTCAGTTCGGGCCGGCTGGCCAGCAGCCCATCGAAACTGCTGAGCCGATGCGTCACGACCTCGACCGCGGTCACGGCATCCGCGGAGCATGTCGCGCAGCCGCCATGGCTGATGGCGAAGCCGGACGGCGTAAAGATTTCGCCCGGAAACAGGAAGCCCAGGATCTGCCGGCGCCCGTCGGGCAGCATCTTCGACAGCCGGACGATGCCGGACACGAGATCATAGATCTTGTCCACCGTTTCGCCTTCGATGAACAGCGAGGCGCCGGCCTCCAGCGCACCTGCGCGAAAGCCCGGCTCACCGGCGGCACTCCAGTTGGCAATCGTGGACCGAGACGGCTCGGCAGCGACATGCAACATTGGCGTGGTCCTCATGCGTCCAGGGTTGATAGGGCTCGAGACTCAGCGCCGTCACTCCTAAACGCTCACTGCAACACGCCGATGCCGGAACAGCCAATCTTTGTTGACATTTCGCGGCTTTGTGTGGCGTTTTATGACAAGTTCATATAAATAAGTGCCTTCATCTGTTTCGACCATCGATGGATTAGGGCCGTGGACGCGGGGACAATTCTGATCGTTGACGATGATCCCCAGATCCGCACGATGCTGCGCCGCTATCTTGCCGGTGAGGGCTACGGGACCAGGGAAGCCGACAGCGAGGCCGGAACGCACGCGGCTCTCCTCGGCGGCGACGTCACGCTGGTGCTGCTCGATCTCATGCTCGGCGGCGAGGATGGGCTGGCGCTCGCCCGGGCCATCCGGGCGCGCTCGGATGTCCCGATCATCATGCTGACCGGCAAGGACGATGTCATCGACCGGGTGGCGGGGCTGGAAGCGGGGGCCGACGATTACATCGCCAAGCCCTTCCACCTGCGCGAGGTCCTCGCCCGGATCCGCGCCCTCAAGCGGCGTATGACCGGGCGCGGCACGCCGGAGCCCGCCGAGCCCGACCCGCCGGAAGCCGTGATCCGTTTCGACGGCCACGCCCTCGATCCGCTCGGCCGGACCCTGCGCGGGCGGGACGGGGCGGACATTCCGCTGACCACCGCGGAGTTCGAGCTTCTTGCCGTCTTCCTGCGGCACGCAGGGCGGGTTCTGGACCGCGACCAGTTGCTGAACCTGCTGAAGGGGCGGGATTTCGAGGCCTTCGACCGGCTGGTCGATACCCAGGTCATGCGGCTCCGCCGCAAGATCGAGCAGGACCCCGGGCAGCCGCAACTGATCAAGACGGTGCGCGGCGCCGGCTATGTCTTCGCCGGCAAGCTGGAGCGGTGAAGCGCGCCTGGCGCGTCAGACGCCCTCGTCGCGAACCGGCCTGAGCAGGGCGGCCAGCGCGTTCGCGAGGGCGGCCTCGGCATAGGGTTTCTGCAGCCAGATCGCCCCGGCGGGCAGGGCGCGGCCCTTCAGCACGATGGGATCGCCATAGCCGGAGGTGAACAGCACCGGAAGCTCGGGTCGCGCCGCGCGCGCGGCGATGGCGAGATCGAGGCCCGACATGCCGCCGGCCAGGACGATATGTAAGAGGGGCAAAAATGTGGGTGACCGTACATTTTTTCCTTGCACCGATTCGGCGCAGGGGAGTCTTTGGGTCATGTGCCTCCGTCCGTCACCCTTTCCGCGCTGAGCCGTGCAGAGCTTGAAGCTCTGCTGGTCGAACTGTTCGGTGAGATCGCCAGCCTGAAGGTGATCGTTGCTGAATTGCGCGAAGAGAATGCGCGACTGAAGGGTCTGAAGGGTCGCCCGCATATCAAACCGAGTGGCATGGAAAAAGGAACAGCGCCGCCGAAGCCCCAGAAGCAGGAGAAGCGTCCCGTTCGGGGCAAGGTCTCACCCCGGGTCAAAGTCGAAGAAAAGGTGATCGGGATTGAGGTCCCGCCAGGAGCTGTTTTCAAAGGTCATGAACCTTTTCTGGTCCAGGACCTCGTGATTTCGGCGACGGCGACCCGTTACCTGCGAGAGCGCTGGATAACGCCGGATGGCCGGACGATCCTGGCACCATTGCCTCAAGGAACCGCAGGCCATTTCGGTCCGGAACTACGCCGCTTCGTGCTGGTGCAATATCATCAGGGTCAATCGACGATGCCGCGGTTGCTCGCCTTG
>NZ_JFHO01000168.1:0-875 GCF_000724705.2 Acidiphilium sp. JA12-A1 | reverse complement strand
GGCCGAGGCCGGCAGCGCGCCGAACCCGCGCACATGCCGGCCGGCGGCGGCGGCGGCGATCGCATCGCGCCCCGCGCCGGCGAGATCGTCCGGCGACCTGGCGAGCGCCTCGATCGCCGCGCGCGTGCCGAGCCCGGCGGCCGTCGGCGGCAGGGCGATGTCGGCGCCGAGGGCATGGACGATGTCGGGGGCGGCGTAGCGCGCGGCCACGGCGCGCAGATCCGCGCCGGTCAGCCCGGCGCCGGCCGCACGCGCGCCGGCAAGCAGCCGGGCGGCGAGATGGCCCTGGTAGAAGCTCAATACGCCTCCGCCCTGCAGCCGCGCGAGGGTGGCGGCGAGGTCGGGCTGGCGCAGCGTTTCGCCGGCCTGCAGCACGCCGCCGGACGGCCCGGCGAACACGTTGCGCGCGGCCGGGTCGGCCAGCAGCGCGTTGCCCACCACGGCAAGGTCGGCCGCCAGCGCGCGGGAGACCGGCACGCCGCCGCCGGCCATCGCGGCGGCGGGCGCCATGTCGGTGGCGAGCGGCAGGGCGCCGTAGCGCGCCTGCATGGCGAGCAGGCCGCGCACCATCTGCGGGATCGCGGCCGGGCGCGACGCGCCGGCCTGGCTGCCGCGCGGCGCGCCGGGCGGGAAGAGCAGGGCGACGGGACGCCCCTTGCCGCCCTCGTCATGCGGCATGTCGATCAGGCAGACCGCGCCGCCGCCGAGCCCCGCGCGCGAGGGCAGCGTGACGCCGAGCGCGAAGCCGGCCGCCACGGCGGCATCCACCGCGTTGCCGCCCTTCTGCAGGATCTCGTGCGCGGCGACGGTCGCCTCGGGAACCGGGGTCACGGCGAAGCCGGCCACCGGCGCCTGCGGCCGCGGCTCGCCCAGCC
>NZ_JFHO01000170.1:0-2468 GCF_000724705.2 Acidiphilium sp. JA12-A1 | reverse complement strand
CGCGCCGGGCCGATGCGGAAGCCGTGGCGCTCGACSAAGGGCCGCTGGTCGGACGGGCCGAGGCGGCGGCGCGGGGTGAGGGCGCGGCGGGTGCCGGCGCGGTCGACCAGGGTGAGGCGCGGCACCCGGCCAGGGGCGCGGGATGGGCGACCCAGCCCTCGATCCCCTGCCCCGCCGGCATGGCGATGCCGTCGTGATGGCGGATCGCGGCGAGGTCGGGCGCGCCGAGCAGATTCGCGCCGTCCGGACCGTCGCCGACGCGCCGGCCCTCGGCGATGCCGCGCCAGCCGGCGAACCCGGCGGCGCGGGCGATGGCGGTGGCGAGGGTTTCGAACCGGCCGCCATCGTCGAGCGCCGGCGGAACCTCGTGGCGGGCGAGGAGTTCGGCGAGAGCGGCGGCGGCCTCGTCATGCGCGCCGGCGGCATGGCGCAGGCGGGCGAGCGCGATCCAGGCCCCGGCATGGTCGAAGCGGGTGGCGATGTCGGCGAGGGCGGCGGCGGCCTCGGGATCGCCGGTCGCGGCGCGCAGGAGGGCGCGCTCGTAACGCGGGCGGCCGTCATCCGGCGCGAGGCGGCAGACGCGGTCGAGCCAGAACGCCGCCTCCGCCGGATCGCCGGCGGCGATGGCGAGGCGGGCGCGGCGCCAGGCGTCCACCGCCTCGTCGTTGCGGCGGTCGCGCACGCGCGCGAAGGCGGCGTCAGTCCCCGGCGGCACGGCTGGCGGCGGGTTCCGGCCCGGCGGCAAGGTCTACAAGGTCGGACCGCGCCTCCTCGACGCCCTGGGCGAGGGCGCGGCGGAGCCAGGTTTCGGCCTCCGCCGGTTCGGGCGGGCCGGCCAGCCCCTTGCGCAGCCAGCGGCCGAGCATGAGCTGGGCGAGCGGGTGGTTCGCCTCGGCGGCGCGGCGATACCAGTGCAGCGCCGCCGCACGGTCGACCGGAATGTCGTGCCCGCCGCCATGCAGGGCGCCGAGGGCGAACATGGCGCCGGGATGGCCGGTTTCGGCGACGCGGAGAAAGAGGTCGCGCGCGCCCGCATGGTCGCGCGCGGTGCCGCGGCCATGCAGCTTCATCTCGGCCTGGAGCGCCAGGGCGTCGGTCATGCCGGTGTCGGCGGCGCGGCTGATCCAGCCATAGGCGGCCTCGGGATCGGCGGGAACGCCCCTGCCCTCCAGCAGCATGCGGCCATACCAGTACTGCGCGTTGACGATGTTTTCGGCGGCACGGCGCAGCCACATCGCCCCCTTCGCCTCGTCGCGCGCGACGCCGATGCCCTCGGTGAGGCAGACGGCGTAGTTGAAGGCGCCGATCGCGTCGCCGGAGCCCGCCGCGCGCTCGAACCATTCGTGGATCGGCAGGCCATCGACCGAGGCGCTGCGGACCTGGCGGTGGAGGATGAGGTTGGCGAGGTTGGCCTGGGCGGCGGCATCGCCCCCGCTGGCGGCGCGGGCGAGCCAGCGCGCCGCCTCGTCGGCATCGCGCACGACGCCGGCGCCGGTGAGGTAGAGCATGCCGAGGGCGCGGGCGGCGGTGCGGTGGCCGGCCTCGGCTGCGGTGCGGAACCAGATCGCCGCCTCGGCGTAGTTCGGCGGCAGGTCGCCGCCGCGGGCGTAGAGATCGCCGACCAGGGCGGCGGCCTCGGGATCGCCGGCGACGGCGGCGCGGCGGAGCCAGGATTCGCCCTCGACCGGGTCCGGCGCGCAGCCGCTGCCGGCGAGCAGCATGGCGCCGAGCTTCGCCTGGGCGTTGCGGATGCCGTGGATCGCCGCCTTGCGGTAGTGCATCAGGGCGCGCGACGGATCGGGCAGGACGCCGACCGCCTGCTCGTGGATGACGCCGAGCAGGAAATGCGCGGTGGGCAGGCCGGCCTCGGCGGCGCGCTCGATCGGGGCCATCGCCTCGATCGTCTTTTCCGCCGTGTCGGCGCGGGACATCAGCAGCATGCCGAGGCCGAGATGGCCCTGCGGCCAGTCCTGCGCGGCGGATTTGCGGTACCAGTCGAGCGCGGCGTCGCGGTCGAGAATGCCCTCGGGGCCGTTGGCGAGGATGAAGCCGAGCAGGGACTGGCCGTCCGCCGAGCCGGAGTCCGCCGCCTTGCGGGCCCAGGCCAGGGCCGCCGGATAGTCGGCGCCGGGGGCGTCATCGGCGGCCCAGTGATCGTCCGGGAACAGGCCGGGGCCGGACGCGGCGGCGCGCAGCCCCTGCAGGTGCAGGCTGGCGAGGCGGCACTGGCTCGGCACGTGGCCGGCCTCGGCCGCGGCGCGGAACCAGCGCGCGGCCTCGGCCGGGTTACGCGGGAACAGGGTGCCGGCGAGATAGGCGTGCGCCACCTCGTTCTGCGCCTCGACAAGGCCGGCGGCGGCGGCGACGCTGTAGAGCCGCGCCGCCCGCGCCCGCGCGCCGGCGGCGGCGAGGCGCCGCGCCCGGCGGAGGGCCCTGGGCGGCGAAAGCGCCGCCAGATGGTCCAGCAG
>NZ_JFHO01000171.1:0-406 GCF_000724705.2 Acidiphilium sp. JA12-A1 | reverse complement strand
GCGGCGAGGCGGGCGCGCACCCGCGCCCAGCAGGCGTCGGTCGCGGCGTCGTCCGGCGCGGCGCGGTCGCCGAGCGGCGGGGCGTTGACCAGCACCAGCAGGCGTTCCGCAGCAGGATCGGGGCTTCGCGGGGCGCGGTCCGGAGTGCGATCCTGGGCGCAGACATAGATGGTCGGGTCCGGCGGCAGCGTGCCGGCGGCGAGGGCGGCGAACTCGGCGGGGTAGTCGCGGCTGAAGAACACGTTGTGATGGCTGAGCGGAAAGCCGCGCGTATGGGCGACGACCTGCCAGGTCACCGCCGAGAGCGAGCGCGGGGCGGCGGCGGCGCGGCCGAGGGCGGCGCGGGCGGCGGCGCCGAGGCGGCCGGCGCCGATCGCGCCGATCTCGCCGGCGGCGATGACCGTGC
>NZ_JFHO01000172.1:0-1472 GCF_000724705.2 Acidiphilium sp. JA12-A1 | reverse complement strand
ACGCCGACCCGCTGAACCGCCGCTTCCACGCCGAGCCGGTCGCCTGCCCCGATTGCGGCCCGCACTGCCGGTTCGAGGCCGCCGGCGCCCCGTCCGCCGGCGGCGAGGCCGCGCTCGCCGCCGGCCTCGCCGCCCTGCGTCGCGGCCTGATCGTCGCGGTGCGCGGCGTCGGCGGCTATCACCTGCTCTGCGACGCGGCGGACCAAGCCGCCGTCGCCGCCCTGCGCCACCGCAAGAGCCGGCCGGACAAGCCCTTCGCCGTGCTGTTCCCCGACGATGCGCGGACCCTCGATTCCTGCGTCGCCGCCGATGCCGCCGCGCGCGCCGCGCTGCGCGGCCCGGCCCGGCCCATCCTCCTGCTGCCCCGCCGCCCCGGCGCGCCGCTGGCGCCCGCGATCGCGCCCGGCTTCGGCACCATCGGCGCCATGCTGGCCGACAGCCCGCTGCACCATCTGCTGGCCGAGGGCTTCGGCGCGCCCCTCGTTGCCACCTCCGCCAACCGCTCCGGCGAGCCGATGCTGACCGACCCGGACGCCGCCGCCGCGCTCGCCGGCATCGCCGACGCCTTCCTCCATCACGACCGCCCGATCGAGCGCCCGGTCGATGACAGCGTGCTGCGGATCATCGACGGCGCGCCCCGCATCCTCCGCGCCGGGCGCGGCCTCTGCCCGATCGAGCGCGCCCTGCCGTTCCGCCTCGCCGAGCCGGTGCTGGCCCTGGGCGGCCACATGAAATCGACCATCGCCCTCGGCTTCGCCGACCGGGTGGTGATCTCGCCGCATCTCGGCGATCTCGACGATCCCGCGGCCCTCGCCGGCCTCGCCCGCATGGCGGCCGACCTGCAATCCCTCTACGGAATCGCCCCGCGCCGCCTGCTGGTCGATGCCCATCCCGGCTATGCCAGCACCCGCTGGGCCCGCGCCGAGGCCCGCGCGCGCGGGCTCGACATCGTCCCGGTCTGGCACCACCACGCCCATGCCTCGGCCCTGGCCGGCGAGATGGCGCCCGGCGCCGCGCCGCTCCTCGTCCTCACCTGGGATGGCGTCGGCCTCGGCCCGGACGGCACGCTCTGGGGCGGCGAGGCGCTGCTCGGCCGCCCCGGCGCCTGGCGCCGCGTCGCCCGCTTCCGCCCGTTCCGCCTGCAAGGCGGCGATGCCGCCTCCCGCGCCCCCTGGCGCAGCGCCGCCGCGCTCTGCTGGGCGGCGGGGATCGACCCGCCCGCCGGCCTCCTGCCGGAAGAAGGTGCCGCGCTCGCCCGCGCCGCCTGGGCGCGCGAGCTCAACTGCCACCGCACCGGCGCCGCCGGAAGGCTGTTCGACGCCGCCGCCGCCCTGCTCGGCCTCTGCCGCGTCGCCAGCTTCGAAGGGCAGGGGCCGGCCCTGCTCGAATCCCTGGCCGACACCGTGGACGACATAACCGGCCCCGCGCCCGGACTCCCCCTCGCCGACGCCGCGGACGGCGTGATCGAGGCC